>NZ_JBIRUY010000013.1:190389-198347 GCF_044335305.1 Streptomyces sp. NPDC020490
CGCCAGGACACGGGCCAGTTCCCGGGCCAGGACTTCGGCGCCCCGGCACCCGACAGCCCGCAGGACACCGGCCAGTTCGCCCGCCAGGACTTCGCTCCTCCGGCGCCCGCCGCGAACCCGCAGCAGAACGCGGGCTTCGTCCGCTCGGACGTCTTCGGCACCCCGGGCGGCCAGCACGGCCAGAACAACCAGCACAACCCGAACAACCCCGCCAACACGGGCCAGTTCGCGATACCGCAGGCCTACGACAACGGCTCCACCGGCCAGTTCCAGCGGCCGGGCCACGACGGCTCCTCCACCGGACAGCACGCGTTGCCGGGCCGGCCCGACCAGCACGGCACCGGGCAGTTCGAGCGGCCGCAGGTGGGCGGCGGCCGCGGCGGCGCCGACTTCGGCGCCCCGCGCCAGCCGATGCCCCCGCGTCCGCAGCAGCCGGGCCGCCAGGAGCCCGAGGCCCTCCCGCCGGCCGGGCCGGGCGACGGCCGCACCCCGCTCTACGACACGCTGGAGACCAACTGGTTCCGCGGCGGCCGGCAGGCACAGGGCGAGCCCGCCCAGCCCGCGCAGCAGCCGCAGGCCCCGGCGGCCCCCCAGCGTCCCGGAACCGCCGCCTGGCGCACCTCGCCGAACGACGACCTCGTCCGGCAGGCCGAGCGGGTACGGCAGCCGGCCGCGGGCGGCGTCACCACCTCCGGCCTGCCCCGCCGGGTACCCCGGGCGAACCTCGTCCCGGGCACGGCTCAGCAGCAACAGCACCAAAGCGGTCCGCAGGTCTCGCGTTCGCCTGACGACGTACGCGGCCGGCTGACCAACCTCCGTCGGGGCATCGCGCAGGGTCGCCAGGCCGGCACCGGCCAGACCGGCAGTTTCCCGAGCCCCACTCACCAGCAGGAGCGTTAGTTGAGCCAGATGAGCCAGGCGGCACAGAACCTCAACTGGTTGATCACCAACTTCGTGGACAACACCCCCGGGGTGTCCCACACCGTCGTCGTGTCCGCCGACGGACTCCTTCTGGCGATGTCCGAAGGCTTCCCCCGCGACCGCGCCGACCAGCTCGCGGCCGTCGCGTCCGGGCTCACCTCGCTGACCGCCGGGGCGTCCCGGATCTTCGAGGGCGGCAACGTGGCGCAGACGGTCGTGGAGATGGAACGCGGGTTCCTCTTCCTGATGTCCGTCTCCGACGGCTCGTCCCTGGCCGTGCTCGCGCACCCCGAGTGCGACATCGGCCTGGTCGGCTATGAGATGGCCCTGCTCGTCGACCGTGCAGGTGCGGTCCTCACGCCGGACCTGCGCGCCGAACTGCAGGGCAGTCTGCTGCACTGATCGGCTCAGATCCACCCTCCTCACCAGATCACCGTCCGGCCGCCACGATCCCCCCACCGGCCCCGTCAGACGGCTAGCCCGACCGACTTGCTGTCCCGCCCGGAGGATTCATGACCCCGCCCACCGCCTCTCATGATCCGTACGCGGAGCCGTACGAGGATGAGGGCGACCAGCCGCTGGTCCGTCCCTATGCGATGACCGGCGGCCGGACCCGGCCGCGTTATCAGCTCGCCATCGAGGCGCTGATCAGCACCACGGCCGATCCGGCAGCACTCATGGGGCTGCTCCCGGAGCACCAGCGCATCTGCCACCTGTGCCGTGAGGTGAAGTCGGTCGCTGAGGTGTCGGCGTTGCTGGCCATGCCGCTGGGCGTGGCACGGATTCTCGTCGCGGATCTGGCCGAGGCCGGTCTCGTCGCCGTTCACCAGCCTGGTGGCGACGAGACGACCGGTGCGCCCGACGTGACACTGCTCGAAAGGGTGCTCAGTGGACTTCGCAAGCTCTGAACCGAGCCGGGCCACCACGTCCGCCAAGATCGTGGTGGCGGGTGGCTTCGGCGTCGGCAAGACGACCTTCGTCGGCGCCGTCTCGGAGATCAACCCGCTGCGCACGGAGGCCGTCATGACGTCCGCGTCGGCGGGCATCGACGACCTCACGCACACCGGGGACAAGACCACCACCACGGTGGCCATGGACTTCGGCCGCATCACGCTCGACCAGGACCTGATCCTGTACCTGTTCGGCACGCCCGGCCAGGACCGCTTCTGGTTCATGTGGGACGACCTGGTGCGCGGCGCGATCGGCGCGGTGGTGCTCGTGGACACCCGGCGCCTGGCCGACTGCTTCCCGGCCGTCGACTACTTCGAGAACAGCGGGCTGCCGTTCGTCGTCGCGCTCAACGGCTTCGACGGGCACCAGCCCTACGCCCCGGAGGAGGTGCGCGAGGCGCTGCAGATCGGGCCGGACACCCCGATCATCACGACCGACGCGCGACACCGTGCGGATGCAAAGAGCGCGCTGATCACACTGGTCGAGCACGCGCTGATGGCCCGCCTGCGGTAGTACCCCAAAATGGCAGCCGCTTACCGCAGTTGTCGTAGGAACCCCGGAGCCGACTGTGGCCTTTGACACGGTCGGCCCCGGTGTTCATAACGGTTTGACAGAGGAATCGGGAGATGCGGCCACGCGTCGCGGTCGATCGGTGCCGCTGCGTCCACTTCGGCCCCGTCATTTGACGGGGCTCGCTCTTTATGACCGTTTTATCTGTGACTTACATCGGAGCGAACCGGTTCGTTCCACTGTTTGGAAGACCACAGGTCGACATGCTGGAATGCCTGAACTGCCCAATAGTCAACGACGTACTCATCAGTCGATGAGGCACGGGCTCTGAGAAACTGCGGCACAACGTAGGTGCCGACCGCCGAGAGGTTGTTGGTCGAGTGAGGCGAAGCAAGAACGGTCCCGAGCCGTCGGCGCGGGGCAACTTCACCCCGCCGCCGCGCGGAGCGGCGCCCGCCACTGTGCCCGGATCGGAGCCGGCGGCCTCGCCCGCTCCAAGCGGCGGCCGCCTCTCTCCGCGCAACTGGCGGGTGCCGACCCGGCTGAACGCGATCCTGCTCATACCCGTGGCGGTCGGCCTCGTCATGGGCGGCTTCCAGGTCAAGAGCTCGATCGACACCTGGCAGGACGCCGAGGACGCCCAGGCCACCGCCCGCCTGGTACGCGCCTCCCTCTCCTACGCCGACGCCCTCTACAACGAGCGCGACATCACCGCGGCCCCCCTGCTGAAGGGCAAGGCGCAGACCCCCGAGGACAAGGCGACCGTCACCGAGGCCCGCGCCGCCACCGACAAGGCCGCCGACGCCTTCGACGAGGCCGCCCAGAACATGCCGCAGAAGGCGGGCCTGCAGCGCCGTCTGCGGCTGTTCCGTGCCGAGGAGCCCGGCCTGCAGTCGCTGCGCGCCGTGGCGTACACCTCCAAGCTCAAGGGCGTGCAGACCGAGGAGGGCTACCTCAAGGTCGCGCACCCGCTGCTGGAGTTCGCCAACGAGCTGGGCCTGGGCACCGGCAACATCACCTCCTACGGCCGCACCGTCTACGCGATCTCGCTCACCAAGTCCGCGCTGTCGCTGGAGCGCGCGATCGGCATGCACCTGCTGATCAACCCCGGCCCCCAGCCGCAGGACCTGGCCAAGCAGCGGATCGCGCTGTCCTCGTACGCCTACCTCGAGGGCATCGCCATCGAGGAGTACAAGGGCGGCGGTACCGAGCAGGACGCCCAGAACCTCGCCGACGCCCAGGCCGAAATGAAGGCGGACGGCGCGGCGATGGCCAAGCAGGCCGCCGCGCAGGCGAAGGCCCAGGGCAAGACCTATGTGCCGCCGCCCTCCGGGTCCACGGCCATGGTCACCGGCCTGGCGACGCTGCAGAGCACCGACGCCACCGAGCGTGCCGCGCTCGCCCAGCAGGGCATCACGGCGGAGAACTGGTGGGCGGTCAACACACTCAAGTTCAAGGGGTACCGCCAGATCGAGGCGGACATGGCGGACAAGGCCGTGAACGAGGCCTCGGACATCGCCGCGACCGCCAAGCGGGACGCCATCATCACCGGCGCCGCCGTCGTGGTGGCCCTGCTGCTGGCGTTCATCCTGGCCGGCGCGGTCGCCCGCCAGATGAGCCGCTCGATGCGCCAGCTGCGCAACGCCGCGTTCGGCATCGCCGAGCAGCGCCTGCCGATGCTGGTCGACCAGCTCTCGCGCACCGACCCGGGCCGGGTGGACACCCGCGTCCAGCCCATCCCGATCACCACCCGGGACGAGATCGGCGAGGTCGCCCGCGCCTTCGACCAGGTCCACCGCGAAGCCGTCCGGCTCGCCGCCGAGCAGGCCCTGCTGCGGGGCAACATCAACGCGATCTTCACCAACCTCTCGCGCCGCAACCAGTCGCTGATCGAGGGCCAGCTGACCCTGATCACCGACCTGGAGAACAACGAGGCCGACCCCGACCAGCTGGAGAACCTCTTCAAGCTGGACCACCTGGCCACCCGTATGCGCCGCAACGGCGAGAACCTCCTGGTCCTCGCGGGCGAGGAGCCCGGCCGCCGCTGGGACCAGCCGGTGCCGCTGGTCGACGTCCTGCGCGCCGCCTCCTCGGAGGTGGAGCAGTACGAGCGCATCGAGCTGTCCGGCGTCCCGGAGGCCGAGATCCACGGCCGCGCGGTCACCGACCTCGTGCACCTGCTGGCCGAGCTGCTGGAGAACGCCACCACGTTCTCCTCGCCGCAGACCAAGGTCCGCGTCACCGCGACCCGGCTGCCCGACGGCCGCGTCATGATCGAGATCCACGACAAGGGCATCGGCCTGACCGCCGAGGACTTCGCGGACATCAACCACAAGCTGGCCAACCCGCCGACCGTGGACGCCGCGATCTCCCAGCGCATGGGCCTGTTCGTGGTCGGCCGGCTCTCCGACCGGCACGGCATCCGGGTCCAGCTGCGCCCCTCCGGGGAGCAGGCAGGCACCACCTCGCTGGTCATGCTGCCCGACGCGATCACCCACGGCGGCGGCGGCGAACAGCAGCCGGCCGTGAACGAGTTCACCGTCTCGCAGATCATCCCGGAGCAGAACTTCCCGGGCGGCGAGGACTTCAGCCAGCAGCCGCTGCGCACGGCCGCCGAACTCGGTTTCGACGACAGCCGCTACGCGGAGGTCCCGGACGACATCCGGGAGCTGGACCCGGTCGGCCGCTCGCTGATGCGCGAGGAGCGCCGGGCGGCGCTGGAGGCCCAGACGCAGGGCCAGCCGGGCGACCAGGAGGCCGACCGGGCCCAGGCGTACGCCGACGCCTTCGACGCGCAGCCCGCCTACGACAACGGCCAGGGCTACGCGGAGCAGCAGGCGGCGTACGAACAGCCGCAGCAGGCACCGTACGAGCAGCCGCAGCAGCCGACGTACGAGCAGCCGATGGCGTACGAGGAGCAGCGTCAGGCGCCGTACGGCGAGCAGTACTACGCGCCGAACGGCCAACTGCCGCAGAACGAGAGCTTCTCCGACGGCTTCCCGGTGAACGGCGGCTACCCCGACACCACTTATGCGGAGCCCCGCCAGGACGAGCACGCCACCGCCCACCCGGCCGTGCCGGAGTCCTTCCCGGCGTTCGAAGAGCGGCGCCACCAGGATGACTGGCCGCAGCAGGACGGCTACCAGAACGGCTACCCGGACCAGTACGCTCCGGAAGCGGAATCTGCGCAGGCCGCTGACGCGGGCGAGGCCGACCGCGTAGGCTTCGAACGTCCGGGACCGGCCCCCTCCGCCGTCCACGAGCTGACCGACGCCGGGCTTCCCCGCCGCGGATCCACCGCGGCCGGTTCGAACGACGCGCGGCCCGTGAACACGGATGCGCCGGCTTCCGACCCGGCTTCCCAGAGCAACGGCGACGGCGGCTTCTGGCGCTCGGCGAACGACGAGCGCTGGCAGCAGGCGGCGCAGCTGAAGAAGCCCAAGGCAGGCGGGGTCACCTCCTCCGGCCTGCCGCGGCGGGTACCCAAGGCCAACCTGGTCGAGGGAGCCGCCGAGAGCACCCCCCAGGGAGGCCCACAGGTCTCCCGTGCCCCGGAGGACGTCCGGGGCAGGCTGAGCAACCTGCGTCGGGGCGTCCAGCGCGGACGCAACGCCGGGGCAGGCAGTGAAACGAACGGCCAGGGCTTCGGTCCTGACAGCACCTACAACCAGGAGCGTTAGTGTGAGCCCGATGAGCCAGGCGGCACAGAACCTGAACTGGTTGATCACCAACTTCGTGGACAACACCCCGGGGGTGTCCCACACGGTGGTGGTCTCCGCCGACGGACTCCTTCTGGCGATGTCCGAAGGCTTCCCCCGCGACCGCGCCGACCAGCTCGCGGCCGTCGCCTCCGGTCTGACGTCTCTGACGGCAGGCGCCTCCCGCATCTTCGAGGGTGGCAGCGTGAACCAGACGGTTGTGGAGATGGAGCGGGGATTCCTCTTCATCATGTCCATTTCCGACGGTTCGTCGCTCGCCGTTCTCGCGCATCCGGAGGCGGACATCGGTCTCATCGGGTACGAGATGGCCCTCCTGGTGGACCGAGCAGGAACGGTTCTGACGCCGGATCTCCGTGCGGAGCTCCAGGGGAGCCTGCTCAACTAACGGACAGACCGTGTGTTTTGGCGTCCCGTGGCCGTAAGGTTTCGGGACGCGGCTCCACACGGATGGGTGCCCGGCACAGTCGGAGGAGGAGAAAGTGGCAACACCCCCAGGCGGTTCGCATACGGGCAACTGGTCGTACGGTCCTGTCCAGGGCCAGAACGACGGTTCCCAGAACCCGAACCGTTACGACTTCCCCTCCGCACCGGACCACCGGCGGCAGCCCTACGCCCCACAGGGCCCCGGGCCGTCTCCGTACGACCAGCCGCCCGCGCCGCGCATCCAGCCCGTGCAGCCGCATCGGCGCTCCCCCGAGCCCGCTCCGGCCGGCGGGGCCTCCAATCCGTTGGTGCGTCCGTACGCCATGACCGGCGGCCGGACGCGCCCGCGCTACCAGCTCGCCATCGAGGCGCTGGTGCACACCACCGCGCAGCCGCATCAGATGCAGGGCCAACTGCCCGAGCATCAGCGGATCTGCAACCTCTGCCGGGAGATCAAGTCGGTCGCCGAGATCTCGGCGCTCCTGACGATCCCTCTCGGCGTGGCCAGGATCCTCGTCGCCGACTTGGCGGAGGCGGGCCTGGTCGCCATCCATCAGCCCGGCGGCGACGAGAGCGCCGGCGGCCAGCCAGACGTGACACTGCTCGAAAGGGTGCTCAGTGGACTTCGCAAGCTCTAGCGGCGGTCCTTCCCGCTCCACCACCTCCGCGAAGATCGTGGTGGCGGGCGGCTTCGGCGTGGGCAAAACCACGTTCGTCGGCGCCGTCTCGGAGATCAACCCGCTGCGCACAGAGGCCGTCATGACGTCCGCGTCGGCGGGCATCGACGACCTCACCCACACCGGGGACAAGACGACCACGACGGTCGCCATGGACTTCGGCCGCATCACCCTGGACCAGGACCTGATCCTGTACCTGTTCGGCACGCCCGGCCAGGACCGCTTCTGGTTCATGTGGGACGACCTGGTGCGCGGCGCGATCGGCGCGATCGTCCTGGTGGACACCCGCCGTCTCGCCGACTGCTTCCCGGCCGTCGACTACTTCGAGAACTCGGGTCTCCCCTTCGTCATCGCCCTGAACGGCTTCGACGGCAACCAGCCGTACTCTCCGGACGAGGTCCGGGAGGCCCTGCAGATCGGCCCCGACACCCCGATCATCACCACCGACGCCCGCCACCGCGCGGACGCCAAGTCGGCGCTGATCACTCTCGTGGAGCACGCGCTGATGGCCCGCCTGCGGTAGCGGCGGACCGTGCGGCCACCGGGCTGCCGCGGACGGCCGGGAGCCGTCCGCGGCAGCCCGTGGTCGTCTCCGGCGGTGTCCCGCGGGCCCGACGGCTCGGGACCGGCCCCGGACGCACGAAGGAGGGCCCCTCTCCTTCCTCAGGTTCTAGTGGTCGTTGCAACACCCCAGCTCAGGGGTGGCAATGGACTTCAGGATCCGGGAGGACCGGAGGCCGCAGGGACCCAGGAAGCT
>NZ_JBIRUY010000014.1:0-28560 GCF_044335305.1 Streptomyces sp. NPDC020490
CAAGCTCCGCTGCAGCACCACCCGCATCACCGACCTGGTCAAGGCCGTACTCGCCCTTCACCTGGCCACGTCAAGCTGAGGTTGGAAAAGCCTCACTGGGCATGACGCCGGACAGAAAGGCGAGCATATATCCGGCGTACAGCCCGGTGCAAAGGAGGGCGAGGATTTCCAGCGCTTTCGACATGCCGATCATTATCGACACTCCTTGCCCGCCTGCACAGGCCTGTTCCGGAACTGACAGAAGCGGGTCACCGGGGGTTTCCGGGGAGCAGCCTTCAGGCCCTACGAAGGGGGTACAGCGGCGGTACGACGGCGGTACGGCGAGGGCCCGACGGGCTTGCGAGAGGGGGAAGTTCGCCCTGATACTGGCCAGCGGGGTTCTCACACTGCGGGGCCTGCTGCGGGGTCTCGGCGCACCAGGGCTCTGGTTTCGAGTGGGGCGACGCAGCCGTACTCGGGGCCTTGCACGGACGGGTGCGGTTGTACTCGGTACTCGGCCTCGATGAAGCGGAAGATGTCGATGCGGGCAGCCTCACGGGATTCCCGGACGGTGGTCCCGATTTCTGCTTTCAGCAGGCCGAGAAGGGTTTCGGCCGACAGACTCCGCCGAGCGCGACTTCCGTTCTGCATCGTCTTCCGATTCGCGAAGAAGGCGGCCGCTTTTCCCAGCACCTCGATCTCTGCTCCTGCTCGGGCACCTTCCGCGGCAGCCGGACCAGCCCCTCGCGCCCGGCGCCGGTCAGCACCGGCCGGGCCTCGGCCGGTCGACCGCGACCTGCTTCACCCGGCCAAGCAGCCCCTCGGCGCTGACCCCGAACTGCCGGGCCACCCGCGTCACCGTCCGCCCGGAAGAACGGATGCGGGCGCGCTCATCGCGTTCGGCGGCCAGAACGTCACGGTGGCGGGGTTCGCCCCCGAGGGTGGGTCGCGGTGAAGCACAACTCGGCCCCAGCGGCGGACTCGCCCGCTGCCAGGCAGTCCTCGAAGCCCGGAGCCGACCCAGCCGGCGTCGCCCAGTGGATCAATCAGGCGCACGGCGCATCCGGACAGCCGCCGACAAGAAAGGCCCACGCCGAGGGCCTTCGACATCATCACCTACGAACACGCAGCAAGGACCTCGACCTTACGGTCGAGGTCCTTGCTTTTGTGCTACTACTGCGAGTGTCCGAGGGGGGACTTGAACCCCCACGCCCGATAAAGGGCACTAGCACCTCAAGCTAGCGCGTCTGCCATTCCGCCACCCGGACCAGGTGTCTGCCGCCCGGCCGGGGTCTTCCCCCGCGGCGACGAGGACAACAATACCAAGCTTTCGGGGTGCCTTTCACCTGCGTTTTCCGTCCGGTGCGGGCCGCGGTGAGGACTGTGCGCGTGCGTGCGCGTGGTACGACCGTCGCGTGTGCTCGGTGTGTTCGCGCATGAGCGCCGCGGCGCGCTGTTCGTCCCGGGCGGCGATGGCGGCGGTCAGCTCGCGGTGCTCGGCCCAGGACTGCCGGCCGCGCTGCCGGGCCACGGGCGTGTAGTACCAGCGCGCCCGGCGGTCGACCTGCGCCGCCAGGTCGGCGAGGACCGCGTTGCCGGCCAGCTCCATGATCTTGGCGTGGAACCGGGCGTTCAGGCGGACGGCCGCTTCGACGTCGTCGGCGGCGACGGCCTGCTCGCCCTCGGCACACAGCTCCTCCAGCACGGCGGCGCCGTCGCGGTCCGCGTCCGCAGCGGCGAGCCGGGCCGCCTCGGCCTCCAACAACGTACGGACGGTGAGCAGTTGGTCGGCCTCCTGCTCCGTCGGCTCGTGCACGAACGCGCCCTGGGCGGGCCGCAGATCGACCCAGCCCTCGGTGTTCAGCCGCTGCAGCGCCTCGCGCACGGGCTGGCGCGAGACACCGAGACGGCCGGCGAGTTCGCTCTCGACCAGGTGCCGGCCGGGCTGGAGGGCGCGCGTGGCGATGAGTTCGAGCAGTGCCTCGTAGACGCGGTCGCGCAGCGGGCCGGGCCGTTCCAGCCTGGGCACCGCTCCCTGCGGCAGCCCTGTCGGCAGCATCGGGCGGTCCCCCTCCTGGCAGCGCGGGACAACGGCAGTCGGAAAGCCGGTACGAACTGTCTTTCGTCCACAGCCTACGGCGCGCACATGGGCGGAGCGGGGGCGGACGGCCCGCCGCCGGGGCCGTCAGGGACAGCGTACGACCTGGCCCGCGTACGACAGGTTGCCGCCGAAGCCGAACAGCAGGACCGGGTCCCCGGTGCCGATCGCGCCGCGTTCGACCAGCTTGGACAGGGCGAGCGGGATGCTCGCGGCCGAGGTGTTGCCGGAGTCGGTGACGTCGCGCGCGACGACCGCGTTGACGGCGCCGATCTTCTCGGCGAGGGGTTCGATGATGCGCAGGTTCGCCTGGTGCAGGACGACCGCGGCGAGGTCCTCGGGGGCGAGCCCGGCCCGTTCGCAGGCCCCGCGCGCGATCGGGGGCAGCCGGGTGGTGGCCCAGCGGTAGACGCTCTGTCCCTCCTGCGCGAACCGCGCCGGCTGCCCCTCGATGCGCACGGCGTGCCCCATCTCGGGCACCGAGCCCCACAGCACGGGCCCGATGCCGGGCTCCTGCGACGCCTCCACCACCGCGGCCCCCGCCCCGTCGCCGACCAGCACGCAGGTCGTGCGGTCACTCCAGTCGGTGACGTCGGACATCTTGTCGGCGCCGACCACCAGGGCGCGGACCGAGGCGCCGGCGCGCACGGCGTGGTCGGCGGTGGCCAGGGCGTGGGTGAATCCGGCGCACACGACGTTGAGGTCCATCGCGGCGGGCGAGGACATGCCGAGCCGGGCGGCGACCCGGGCGGCGGTGTTGGGCGAGCGGTCGACCGCGGTGGAGGTGGCGACCACGACCAGGTCGATGTCGCCGGGGGCGAGACCCGCCGCCGCGAGCGCCTTCGCGGCGGCGTGGGCGGCCAGTTCGTCTACGGGTTCGTCGGGTCCGGCGATGTGACGCGTGCGGATGCCCACCCGGGTCCTGATCCACTCGTCGCTGGTGTCGACCAGAGCCGCCAGGTCCTCGTTGGTGAGCACCTTGGCGGGTTGGTAGTGGCCGACGGCGGTGATGCGCGAGCCGTTCATCGGGTGGGTCCCCCTCGTTGCCTGGGTAACGGGAGCCCTCAGTCTGATCAGTGACCCGTGAGTACGGCGGCAGCCGAGGCGACAGGATTCGGCCGCCCGGGTTGTCGGCTTCCGTCAGGCCCTCGGACGACCGAGCAGCCGGCGAAGGTGCGCGCCTGCCGCGGAGCGCGCTGCGACCCCACCCTCCATGTGCAGGACAATGACTATCCGCATCAAGGCCGCTCCGGCCACCAGCACGTACAGAACCGGGACTGAGACACGACATGGGACGAGTCACGGAACGACGCAAGGTGATCCGCATCCGCAACGGGGCCGTCTCCACGCGCCCGGACACGCTGGTCGCCGAGGAACCGCTGGAGATCCGGCTGAACGGCAGGCCCCTCGCGATCACCATGCGCACCCCGGGCGACGACTTCGCCCTCGCCGCCGGCTTCCTCGTCAGCGAGGGCGTGCTCGCCGAGCGGCAGGACCTGCGGAACATCGTGTACTGCGCGGGCGCCACGGCGGACGGGCACAACACCTACAACGTGGTGGACGTGCAGACCGCGCCCGGCGTCACGATCCCCGACATGACCCTCGAACGGAACGTCTACACCACGTCGTCCTGCGGTCTGTGCGGCAAGGCCAGCCTCGACGCGGTGCGGACCACCGCCCGCTGGCCGATCGCCGACGCTCCCCCGGTCCGGCTCGAGCCCGCACTGCTCGCGAGCCTCCCCGACCGGCTGCGCGCGGCCCAGCGCGTCTTCGACCGGACCGGGGGGCTGCACGCGGCCGCCCTGTTCGCGGAGGACGGCGAGCTGCTCGACGTACGGGAGGACGTGGGCCGGCACAACGCCGTCGACAAACTCGTCGGCCGCGCCCTGCAGAACGGGGACCTGCCGCTGACGCGGGCGATCCTGCTGGTCTCGGGCCGCGCCTCCTTCGAACTGGCGCAGAAGGCCGTGATGGCCGGCATCCCGGTGCTCGCGGCGGTCTCCGCGCCGTCCTCGCTGGCCGTCGACCTGGCCGCGGAAACCGGCCTGACCCTGGTGGGCTTCCTGCGGGGCAGCTCCATGAACGTGTACGCGGGCGAGGACCGCCTGACGTATTGACTGATTGACTGCCCGGTCATCTCCGGGGCATCTCAGCCGATGCCGAGGGCACGGCCGGGCGGCGGCCGCGGGCTCCGGCCTGCGGCTGTGCCCATGGACCGGGTGTCCTCGTGGGCGGCGGACGCCGCGCTCACCGGCGAGTTCGCCCGCTACGGCGACGACGCCGCCCGCACCGACGACTGGACCGGCGGCGACGGCACCCACTCGGTGCGGCTGCCGGACGGCCGGGTGCTGTGGCTGTTCTCCGACACCTGCCTCGGCCGGGTGCACGGCCCGCCCAACCCGGCCGGCGAGTCCTCCGCCTGGCGGGACACGAGCGCGCCGCTGGTGCGCGAGTCGGTCGTGCGGGTCCTCGACCAGGGGCTGGTGCCCGACCCGACCGGCAGGCCGAGCCCCGTCCGGCTGCCTCGGCGGCGTACCTGGCGCGGGTGCGGAGGGCAGGCTCGCCGATCCCGCCGCCTGGCGGTACCGGCAGGGGGCGGGGAGGGGGCCGCGGTGGGCAGCACGTTCTCGGTGCTGCGCCGGGGCGGGACGTATCTGCCGTTCACCATGGCCGCGGGCGCGAGGGGGCACGAGGGGCACGACCACCCTGACGTCCGACTGGGCCCGCTCAGCCACGACGTCAACCGGACGGAGACGCAGGGCGCCCCGGCGAGCATCAACGCGGACGTGGGGTCGTACCGACCGCGGTTCGTGACGCTGCGCCTGACTCCGTCGCGGTGACGTCCTCGACGGGGTCGTGGGAGCGGCGCTTGGCGATCACCGCGCAGACCATGAGCTGCATCTGGTGGAAGAGCATCAGCGGCAGCACGGCCAGCGAGGCGTGGGCGCCGAACAGGACGCTGGCCATCGGCAGTCCGGAGGCCAGGGACTTCTTGGAGCCGGCGAACTGGATGGCGATCCGGTCCCCGCGGCCGAAGCGCAGGGCCTTGGCGCCGTACCAGGTCAGGGCCAGCATCACCGCGAGCAGGACCGCCTCGACCGCCAGCAGGCCGCCGAGCCTGGCCGGGCTGACCTGGTGCCAGATGCCCTGGACCATGCCCTCGCTGAAGGCGGTGTAGACGACGAGCAGGATCGAGCCGCGGTCGACCAGCCCGAGGACCTTCCGGTGGCGGGCGACGAAACCGCCGATCCAGGGGCGCAGCAGTTGCCCGGCGAGGAACGGCACCAGCAGCTGGAGCACGATCTTGACGAGGGAGTCCGCGGAGAACCCGCCGCCGCTGTTGCCGAGCAGGGCCGCCGCCAGCAGCGGGGTGACGACGATGCCCACCAGGGAGGAGAAGGAGCCCGCGCAGATCGCGGCGGGGACGTTGCCGCGGGCGATGGAGGTGAAGGCGATGGACGACTGGATCGTCGACGGGACGAGGGTGAGGAACAGCAGGCCCTCGTAGAGCGGGCGGGTCAGGAGCCCCGGGACGAGACCGCGGGCGGCCAGGCCGAGCAGCGGGAAGACGACGAAGGTGCAGGCGAGGACGGTGACGTGCAGCCGCCAGTGCCTCAGTCCGTCCAGTGCCTCCCGGGTGGACAGCCGGGCACCGTAGAGGAAGAACAGGAAGGCGATCGCGGCGGTGGAGGCACCGGAGGCGACGTCCCCTGCGGTCCCGCGCGCCGGGAAGAGGGCCGCGAGGCCCACGGTCCCGATCAGCAGCAGGATGTACGGGTCGATCGGCATCCAACGCGGCCATTGCAGGGGTTTCACGGTGCTCCACTTGCTGGTCTGTTGCGACGGTGGGGGGCGGTGATCCCCTCTCCATGGTCCCCCTCGGGCGGGTGATCGGGAATCCGTCATACCGCTCTGACTGTGATGTCGTTCCGTGATGACCGGTTATCGTGTTCGGCGTGTACGACACCTCCCACCTGCGCACTTTCCTGGCGGTCGCGCAGACTCTGAGCTTCACGCAGGCCGCGCGGCGGCTCGGGCTGCGCCAGTCGACCGTCAGCCAGCACGTGCGGCGGCTGGAGGACAGCGCCGGACGGCAGCTGTTCAGCCGGGACACGCACTCCGTGGAGCTGACGGAGGACGGCGAGGCCATGCTCGGGTTCGCGCGCCGGATCCTGGAGGTGCACGAGCAGGCGGCGGCGTTCTTCGCGGGTACCCGGCTGCGCGGCCGGCTGCGCTTCGGCGCCTCCGAGGACTTCGTGCTGACCCGGCTCTCGGAGATCCTGGAAGCCTTCCGGCACGACCACCCGGAGGTCGACCTGGAGCTCACGGTGGAGCTGTCCGGCATCCTGCACGAACAGCTGGCCGCCGGAAAGCTGGATCTGGTGCTGGCCAAGCGGCTGCCGGAGGACCCGCGCGGTGAACTGGTGTGGCACGACGAGCTGGTGTGGATCGGGGCGGAGCGGCTGCGCCTGGACGCGGACCGCCCGGTGCCGCTGATCGTGTTCCCGCCGCCGGGCATCACCCGCGCCCTCGCCCTCCAGGCGCTGGAGCGGCAGGGGCGCCCGTGGCGCGTGGCGTGCACCAGCACCAGTCTCAACGGGCTGATCGCGGCCGCGCACGCGGGCCTCGGGGTGATGGCGCACTCCCGGCGGCTGATCCCGCCGGGCCTGGTGCGGGTGCCGGACCGGGCGGGGCTGCCGGAGCTCGGCCAGGTCGACTTCGTCCTCCTGCACGACCGCCGCCGCGCCGCCGCCCGCGGCGCGGCCGAGGCGCTGGCGTCGGCCGTCCTGGCGGCCGGCGACCGGCTGCACCGCAGGTAGGGCCACCGGCTGCACCGCAGTAGGGCCACCGGTCGCGGCGGAGCGGCGGCCGGGGCGGCGACGGGCTCGCTGTCAAAGACGGGCCGGCCGGGGCGGATGGTGCCGGAGTGACGGAACCGGGCCCGGCGGCGCAGACAGAGGAGACGGCCGCGCGCGCGGAGGACGCGGACGACGCGGCCGGGGTGGACACGCGGGCGCGTGATCGGGTCGTACAGATTCGGTGGAGATTACGGTCCCGAAACTTACTGAATGGTCAGTTCCCTGTCCGACCCTTCCGCATGTGCGCGTATTTTCCGGCACTGACCAGCACATATCTGAGCGTTTCTCGGGTTCTGGCCCTCTCCCGCCCCGCCCCGGGGTGGGGTAGCTTTCACGGCGCCGTACGGAGCGTCACCAGGACCGGGGAGCGGGGTTTGCGCGAGTTCACCAACCCTCCGTTGGCGTTGCCACCGCCGGTGGGCGGGCTGGCCGACGTCGTCTTCCGGCGTGCCCAGGACGATCCGCTGCACATCGCCCTGGGCCGCAAGGACGACAGCGGGGCGTGGCGGGACGTGACCTCGGCGGAGTTCCGGGACGAGGTGCTGGCCCTCGCCAAGGGGCTGCTCGCCCAGGGCATCCGGTTCGGCGACCGGGTCGCGATCATGTCCCGCACCCGCTACGAGTGGACGCTCTTCGACTTCGCGCTGTGGACGATCGGCGCCCAGGTGGTGCCGCTCTACCCCACCTCCTCGGCCGAGCAGTGCTTCTGGATGCTGTACGACGCCGAGTGCATGGCCGCGATCGTGGAGCACGAGGACCACGCGATGACGATCGCCACCGTGATAGACCGGCTGCCGCGGCTGAGCCGGCTGTGGCAGCTGGACGCGGGGGCGGTGCGGGAGCTGTACGACGCCGGCGCCCACCTCGACGACGACGTGGTGCACCGCCACCGGCAGGCGGTGACGCCGGACTCGACCGCGACGATCATCTACACCTCGGGCACCACGGGCCGCCCGAAGGGCTGCGTGATCACGCACGGCAACCTCATGTACGAGGCGGACACGGCCATCGAGCGCTGGGAGCCGGTGTTCCACTCGAAGAAGGGCGACGAGGCGTCCACCCTGCTGTTCCTGCCGCTGGCGCACGTCTTCGGGCGGATGGTGCAGGTCGCCGCGGTCCGGGGCGGGGTCCGCTTCGGCCACCAGCCCCAGTTGCACGCCGCGGCCCTGCTGCCCGATCTGGCCGCGTTCCGGCCGACGTTCATCCTCGCGGTGCCGTACATCTTCGAGAAGGTGTTCAACTCCGCCCGCCGCAAGGCCGAGAAGGAGGGCAAGGCCGGGGCCTTCGAGAAGGCCGTCGACGTCGCCGTGAAGTACGCGGACGCGGTGGAGGCCAAGGCGTGGGGCATCGGGCCCGGACCGACGGCCGGTCTGCGCATGCAGCACCAGCTCTTCGACAAGCTCGTCTACTCCAAGGTGCGGGCCGCGATGGGCGGCCGGATCCGCAACGCCATGTCGGGCGGCTCGGCGATGGACCGCAGGCTGGGCCTGTTCTTCGCGGGCGCGGGCGTGCAGATCTACGAGGGGTACGGGCTGACCGAGACGACGGCCGCCGCGACCGCCAACCCGCCCGAGCGCACCCGGTACGGCACGGTCGGGCAGCCGATCCCGGGCGTCACCGTGCACATCGCCGACGACGGCGAGATCTGGCTGCGCGGCCCCAACGTCTTCCAGTGCTACCTCAACAACCAGAAGGCCACCGACGAGACGTTGCACGACGGCTGGCTGGCCACCGGCGACCTGGGCTCCCTCGACGGCGACGGCTACCTCACCATCACCGGCCGCAAGAAGGAGATCCTGGTCACCTCCGGCGGCAAGAGCGTCCCGCCCGGGGTGCTGGAGGAGCGCGTCCGCGACCATCCGCTGGTCAGCCAGTGCATCGTCGTCGGCAACGACCGCCCGTACATCGCCGCTCTGGTCACCCTCGACCAGGAGGCCGTCGAGCACTGGCTCACCATGCGCGGCAAGCCGCGGATGACGCCGGCCGAGCTGGTGCGCGACCCGGACCTGGAGGCGGAGGTGCGGCGGGCGGTGGTCGCCGCCAACACCCTTGTCTCGCAGGCGGAGTCGATCCGCACCTTCCGCATACTGGCGCAGCCGTTCACCGAGGAGCACGGTCTGCTGACCCCGTCCCTGAAACTCAAGCGGAAGGCCATCGAGAAGGCGTACGCGAGCGAGGTCGAGGCGCTGTACCGGGTGTAGCGGTGGATCCGGTGGGCGGATTCCGGTGTCAGGAATGCATCACGGCCCGTGATCGTTGACCATGGGGAGTATCACCTGACACGCGACCGTAAGGATCAAGAGCTCGTGAGCAGCAAGGTCCCCCCGATCACCCTCAACAGCGGCGTCGAGATGCCCCAGCTGGGCTTCGGCGTCTGGCAGGTGCCGGACGACGAGGCGGAGCGGGCTGTCGCCACCGCGTTGGAGGCCGGGTACCGCAGCATCGACACAGCGGCGATCTACGGCAACGAAGCGGGCACGGGCCGGGCGATCGCCGCCTCCGGCCTCCCCCGCGAGGACGTCTTCGTCACCACCAAGCTCTGGAACTCCGACCAGGGGTACGACGCCACGCTGCGCGCCTTCGACGTGTCGCTGGCGAAGCTCGGCCTGGACTACGTCGACCTGTACCTCATCCACTGGCCGACGCCGGCCCGGGACAAGTACGTCGACACCTACAAGGCGTTCGAGAAGCTGCACGCCGACGGCCGCGTGCGGGCCATCGGCGTCTCCAACTTCGAGCCGGAGCACCTGCGGCGGCTGATGGCCGAGACGTCGGTGATCCCGGCCGTCGACCAGATCGAGCTGCACCCGCACCTGCAGCAGCACGCGGCCCGCGAGTTCCACGCGGAGCAGGGCATCGCCACCGAGGCGTGGTCGCCGCTCGGTTCCGGCAAGGGCCTGCTGGAGGTCCCGGCGATCGTCGCCATCGCGCAGAAGCACGGGCGCACCCCGGCCCAGGTGGTGCTGCGCTGGCACCTCCAGCTCGGCAACATCGTGATCCCGAAGTCCGTGACGCCGGCCCGGATCAAGGAGAACATCGAGGTGTTCGACTTCAGTCTGGACACCGAGGACCTGGCCGCGATCAGCGCGCTGAACGAGGACCGGCGCCTGGGCCCGGACCCGTCGACGTTCGACGTGGCCTGACCCGCAGGTCGGCCGGAGGCCGCCCGCCCCTGTCCGGGACGGGCGGCCTCCGGCGTGACCGGGTCAGTTGGGCCGGCCGATCGGCCGGACGACGACGGTGTTGACGTCGACGCCGTCCGGCCGGCGGATCGCCCACACGACGGAGTCGGCGATCTGGTCGGCGGTGAGCAGCCTGCCCGGCGGCAGGCTGCCGTAGCCGTCCCAGAACGGCGTCTCGACGCGGCCCGGGGCGATCAGCGTCACCCCGACGCCCCACTCGGTGACCTGGCGGCGGGTGTTCTCCGCGAGCCCGGTCACCGCATTCCCCCATTCTCGGCTTCGCTCGAGCGGGCGGTACCCCCATGGTGGCGCCGTAGACGTTGCCCGGGGTGGGCACGAAGCCGGCCACGCTGCCGACCAGCACGATCCGGCCCCGGGTCTCCCTCAGGGCGTCGATGGACGCGCGGATGAGCAGCGCGGGGCCGAGCACGTTGGTCAGCACCATGTCGGTCCAGCCCGCGGGGTCGCCGTCCGCGACCGAGTCATGGGTGGCGTAACCGGCGTTGGCGACGACCGTGTCGAGCCGGCCGAACTCCTCGATCGAGCGTGGCGGTCACCGCGGCCTGCACGTCGGCGTACTCGGCCGAGTTCCCGGTGATCGTCAGCAGCCCGTCCGGGTGGCCGAGTCCGACGGCGAACTCCCGCAGTGGTGATACCCCCTGAAGTCCCTTGATGTCCGCGGGAGTTCATCACTTGGAGCGCTCTCGAAGTCAAGGCCCGGCGTGGTTCAACGGGCGTGGTTCACCCGGGGCGGACGGCGGTGTGCACCGTGTGGGTGGCCAGCACGAACACGTCCGGACGGTGGTGCACGCTCGCCCGGTCGCCGGGGTCGAGGAGACGGTCGAGGGTGGCGCGGTCGTCGGCGTCCAGGACGTCGCCGAACGCCTCCCGCAGCCGGGACAGGCTCGCGGCGACGTAGGCCCGGGCGCGGTCGGGGGCCGGTGCGGGCAGGTCGAGGAGGAAGCTGCGGGTGCGCGCGTGCGTCAGGCCCGCACCGGTCAGCAGGGCGGGCCAGTCCTCCACCTCGGCGACGGAGCCGGGCAGATCGGCCCGCATCCGGGCGAACCGCTCGGCCTCCAGGGCGTCCAGCCGGGCCTCGAGACCCGGGCGCCCGAAGCCGAGGTCGCGCGGCAGGTACCGGGGCGGCAGCCCGCCCTCCATGATCGCGAGTCTGCCGCCGGGCGCCAGCCGGCGTGCGAAGGCGGCGAGGGCGGCGCGCTGGTCGCCCAGGTGGTGCAGGCTACGGCCCGCCCACAGCAGGTCGGCAGGGTAGTCCAACTCGTCCAGGACATCGGGGAGTTCACCGGCCAGGGTGTCGAACCGGTCGGCGTACCCGAGCCGGGCGGCCCGGCCCCGGGCGCGCTCCAGGAGTGGCTCGGAGCTGTCGACGGCCAGCACGCGGGCGCCGGTGAACGTCTCCGCGAACAGGCACGAGACGACTCCGGGACCGCTGCCCGCGTCGACGATCAGACCCGGCTCGGTCACCTCCTTGCCGAGCCAGAAGAGTGCCTGCTCGTACAGGGGGGTGAACAGTTCGGCCTGGGCCTCGAGGAACGGGGCCAGCTCGGCCCAGTCGATGTCCGTGTGGTGCCCGTGGGCGGGGTGGCCGTGGTCGTGGCCGCCGTCGTTCTCGTGCCGGCCGTGGTGGCCGTGGTCCGGGTGTGCCATGGTCGTCAGCCTCTCGTCCTGGGATGCCGCCAGCGTGCTCCGGCGCACCGGAGGGGGCCACTTCTGTTGCGGGCGCGGCAAAAAACGAGATGCGCGGGACGCACGGTCCCGCGCGAGCCGGTGGACGACGAGACCGGCGGCGAGTTCGCGATCCGCCGGGGTCCGGCCCAGGAGGGGCGACCCCGGCGGATCACCGGTGACCGGCCGGGATGTGGTTCACCGACCGGTCACCGCGTTACGGCGCCACCGCACTGCCGTGCTACGGCAGCGGCGGGTAGGCGTTCTGCATCAGCTGCTGGAACTGGGCGGAGAACCAGTGCCCGGACAGCGGCGCGTTGGGCAGGGCGCCCGACATGCTGTTGCCGTTGCGGGCGTTGCCCGTGTAGGTCGGGTCGCACATGCGGTCGAAGCCCTTGCCCTCGTCGTTCGCGATGGCGCTGCTGGAGCCGTCGGACTCACCCGGGGGCTTCATCCAGACGTAGGCGTCGATGCCGGCCGCGGGGCTGGCCTGCGGGCGCTCACCGAGGCCGGCGCCGGCCTGGTTGCACCAGTTGCCGATGTGGATACGGCGGTCGTAGCGGCCGCCGTCGACGTAGGCGTCGACGCTGGTCGTCGGGCCCGCCGAGGTGGGCCGGGCGGTGCCGCCCCAGCCGTTGCGGGAGGTGTCGATCAGCATGCCGATGTTGGAGTTGAAGCCGACCGAGACCAGCTGGTTGCGGAAGGCCTGCGCGAAGGAGAGCTCGTCGACGTAGCGGTTCCAGTCGACCCACTTCGACTGGCGCACGGAGGTCCCGTTCACCGAGTCGTTGATGGTGAAGTGGTCTTCCTTCAGGGCGCTGTAGTTGGCCGTGTTGGTGATAAAGCCGGCGACGTCGTCGACGGTCGCGCCCTCACTGGTGGCCGCCTGCTTGAACACGTTGGCGGACGCGCCGAAGTTGTCGTCCCAGCCGATCCAGCCGTGGTGGCCGGCGTCGAGGTAGTTGTAGACGTTCGAGATCGCGCCGAGCTTGGCGAGCGCGTAGCCGACGCCCTTGATGTAGTTGCCGTTGGCGAGCATGGTGTCGCAGTTGGCGGTGGCGGTGGGCCGGCTGCCGGTGTTGGTGACGAGGTTGGGCAGCGAGTCGATCTCGATGGTGGTGACGATCCGCAGCGAGGCGTACTTCGGGTCGGCCAGGATCGTCGCGATCGGGTCGATGAACTGCGTCTTGTACTTGTCGATCTCCGTCGGGCCGAGTTCGCCGTTGGAGGCGAGGGCGGCGCAGTCACGGCCGGGCAGGTCGTAGATGACCAGCTGGACGACCTCTTCGTTGCTGCCCTTCTGCGCGAGGGCCTTGTCGAGGTGGTCGCGCAGGCCCATGCCGCCGTTGACCCCGTTGATCGCGGCGATGCGGTCCAGCCAGACGCCGGTGGGCTGGTTGGAGACGCGGCTGCCGCCCGGTTCGGCGGCGGCCTTCGCGGACCACTCCGGGTTCACGTACACCTTGGCGCCGGCGTACGGGTTGTCGACGCGGCCGCTCGGGTCGGTGCCGCCGCCGTTGTCACCGCCGCCGCTGCCGTCGTCGACGTTGCAGGTCACGCCGTCGAGGGTGAACGTGCCCGGCAGCGCGTTGGTGCCGCTGTAGGTGCCCTGGAACCCGAAGCTGGCCGAACCGCCGGTCGCCAGGCTCCCGTTGTAGGACTCGTTGTTCGCCGTCACGGCGGTGCCGCTCTGGCTGATCTTGGCGTTCCAGTAGTTGGTGATCTTCTGGTTGCCGGCGTAGGACCACTTCAGCGACCAACTGCTCTTGGCTGCGCCGTTGTTCGTCACCGTCACGGCGGCGGTGAAGCCGGTGTCCCACTGGTTCTGCACCGTGTAGTCGACGGTGCAGGGGATGGCGGACAGGCCGGCGTCCACCGGGACGACGGCCGTCGCCGTCCCTGCCGTCCCGGCGACCAGCGCCAGGGCGGCGAGTATCGATGTTCTCGTGCGGCTCATGAAAGCGGGTTTCCTGTTCTGTCGGGGGATCAACCGTTCAGCGCGCGCAAGTGGTCGCGCAGCCCCGCGCCGTACGACGTGGGGGTACCGTCGTAGGCGGAGATGAGTGAGGGACCGGAGGAGCAGTCCCAGGTGTTCCAGGTCCAACCGAGGTAGGAGAGCCCCCGGTCGTCGAACCACTTCATGACCTGGTCGACGAAGGAGTGCGAGCAGGTGTTCTCACCGATCTCCCCGGCCACCAGCGGCACCTGGGCCGCCACCGGAGCGAGCGTGGAGTTCCAGCAGCTTTCGTTCGAGCAGGTGTTGAAGTTGTAGACGTGATAGGCGGCGACGAGATTGCCCGTGGGGTCGCTGGGCTTGTACGTCAGCCACTGGCTCAGGTCGTTGGAGTAGGCGAGCCCGCCGGCCAGGACGACGTTCTTCGCGCCCGTGGCACGGACGGCGTCGACCAGGTCCTGCATGCCGGCGACCTCGTAACCGATGCCGGGGCAGTTGCCGCCGTCCCGCCAGCACTGCCACGCCTGGGTGGTCGTGGAGGTGGCGCGGTCCGGATAGGGCTCGTTGAACAGGTCGAAGGCGACGGCCGGATCGTCCTTGAAGGTGCTCGCCACCGAGGACCAGAACGACGGCGAGTACTGCATGTCCGGCATCGGCTTCTGGCAGGTGGCGTGCACGTCGGAGCAGCCGGCCGAATTGCCGGTGTACTGGCCGTAGCTCCAGTGCAGTTCGACGATCGGCGTCATGCCGTGCGCCTCGACGCGGGCCACCAGGTCCTTGACGGCGGCCACGTAATTGGCACCGCCGTACTCGGGCTTGATGTTGGAAAGGCCCAGCCAGCACTCCTCGTTGAGAGGAATGCGGACCGTGTTGGCCTTCCAGTCCGCGATCGCCTTGACCGCGGCATCGTCGACGGGACCGTCCCAGATGCCGTAGCCCTGCACGCACATGAACTCGCCGCCGGAGCGGTTCACACCGAGCAGCCGGTGGTTCGTTCCCCCCGCGTCCACGAGCTTGTTGCCCGAGACGTGCAGCGCGGGCGCCGTGCCGCCGCCCGTGCCGGGCGGGTCGCTCGGTGTAGGCGTCGGTGTCGGCGTCGGCGACGGTTCGGCGTCGACGTTACAGGTGGTGCCGTTGAGCGTGAACGACGCCGGCGCGGCGTTGTTCCCCGACCACGAGGCGATGAACCCGGCGCTGACGCTCGCGCCGGTGGCCAGGGAGCCGTTCCAACTCTCGTTGGCAGCTGTCACCTTGGTGCCGGACTGGGACCACTTGGCACTCCAGCCCTGGGTGACCTTCTGTCCGCCGGAGAAGTCGAAGCCGAGGCTCCAGCTGCTCAGCGCGGCCGAGTTGTTGGTGATCTTCACGGCGCCCTGGAAGCCGTCCGCCCACTGGCTGGTGACGGAGTACTCCACCGAGCACGCGGGCGTGGCTCCCTGCGCCGTGACGGCCGGCACGGTGATCGCCCCGAGGAGGGCGGTCGCGCCGGCAATGGCTAAAAGTGCTGAACGCGGGGGGTGTCGCATGAGCGACTCCTTGCAGATCAGGCGCACCGTAACCGGCGCGTCGACTGATGGAATCGCTCCCACTGGTGACCAAGAAGCTAGCGCCAAGTGACCGAACTGAACAGAGGGTGACAGAAACTTTCTTGACTTGTCCTTGTCACAGAGCCGTCGAATCTTTTCGACTCTTCGAACATCTTGACCGCCCCTGCCCTCATCCCCACTATGGGAGCGCTCCCACTGGTTCAAGGCTTGTTGCTCCTCCCCCCTCTCCGAGCCGCAAGGAGGAACCGGCACATGCATTCCAGACGCAGACGCCGCGCCGCATGGGCGGGACCGCGGCGCCTGTGGACCGCCGCCCTGGCGGCCCTCGCGCTCCCGTTGGCCATGCTGTCGACGGGCTCAACGACCGCCCACGCGGCGGCACTTCAGTGCAGCGTCGACTACAAGACGAACGACTGGGGCTCCGGCTTCACCGCGGACCTGACGATCACCAACCGCGGTACGGACGCCATCGACGGCTGGACACTGACGTATTCCTACTCGGGCAACCAGAAGCTCAGCAACGGCTGGAGCGGCACCTGGTCCCAGTCGGGTCAGCAGATCACGGTGAAGGACGCCGGGTACAACGGGAAGGTGGCCGCGGGCGCCGCCGTCTCCACCGGCGCGCAGTTCACCTACAGCGGCACCAACACCGCGCCCACGAGTTTCGCGATCAACGGCACCACCTGCGCCGGCGCCCACCAGCCGCCGGTCACCGTGCTGACCAGCCCCACCGCGGGCGCCGTCTACACGCAGGGCGACGCGGTCCCGCTCGCGGCCACCGCCGCGGCCGCCGACAACGCGACGATCAGCAAGGTCGAGTTCTACGACGACACGACGCTGCTGGGCACCGACACCAGCTCGCCGTTCACCCTCTCGGCCTCCGGCTTGACCGTGGGCAGTCATTCTCTGGTGGCGAAGGCGTACGACAGCCTGGGCGCGTCCGCCGAGTCCACGCCGGTCGGCATCACGGTCGCCTCCGGTCCCGCGGTGGTCGCATCGCCGACCCAACTCGGCGTCCAGCAGGGCAAGTCGGGCACGTACGAGGTGAAGCTGTCCACTCAGCCCTCCTCGAACGTCACCGTGACGACGGCCCGCGCGAGCGGCAACTCCGGCCTGACGGTGTCCGGCGGGACGACCCTCACCTTCACGCCCTCCAACTGGAACACCGCGCAGCAGGTGACCGTCACCGCCGACTCCTCCGGCACCGGCTCGGCGACCTTCGAGTCGACGGCGACCGGCCACTCCAAGGCCACCGTCACCGTCACCGAGCTGGCCGCCTCCAAGGCGTACGACGCCCGCTTCCTGGACCTCTACGGGAAGATCACCAACCCGGCGAACGGCTACTTCTCGCCCGAGGGCATCCCGTACCACTCGGTCGAGACGCTGATCGTGGAGGCGCCGGACCAGGGCCACGAGACCACGTCGGAGGCGTACAGCTACCTGCTGTGGCTGCAGGCCATGTACGGCAAGGTCACCGGTGACTGGTCCAAGTTCAACGGCGCGTGGGGAATCATGGAGAAGTACATGATCCCCACCCATGCCGACCAGCCCACCAACTCCTTCTACAACGCGTCCAAACCGGCCACCTACGCGCCGGAGCTGGACACCCCGAACGAGTACCCGGCCAAGCTGGACACCGGCGTGTCGGTCGGCTCGGACCCGATCGCGAGCGAGCTGAAGAGCGCCTACGGCACGGACGACGTCTACGGCATGCACTGGATCCAGGACGTCGACAACGTCTACGGCTACGGCAACGAGCCGGGCAAGTGCGAGGCGGGGCCGACGGCGACCGGACCGTCGTACATCAACACCTTCCAGCGCGGTCCGCAGGAGTCGGTGTGGGAGACGGTTCCGCAGCCCACCTGTGACGCCTTCAAGTACGGCGGCACGAACGGGTACCTGGACCTGTTCACCGGCGACTCGTCCTACTCCAAGCAGTGGAAGTACACCGACGCCCCGGACGCCGACGCCCGTGCGGTGCAGGCCGCCTACTGGGCCGACGTGTGGGCGAAGCAGCAGGGCAAGGGCAGTGACGTCGCCACCACGGTCGGCAAGGCCGCCAAGATGGGCGACTACCTGCGCTACGCCATGTACGACAAGTACTTCAAGAAGATCGGCAACTGTGTCGGCCCGTCCACCTGCGCGGCCGGGACCGGCAAGGACGCCTCGCACTACCTGCTCTCCTGGTACTACGCGTGGGGCGGCGCCACGGACACCAGCGCCGGCTGGGCCTGGCGCATCGGCTCCAGCCACGTCCACGGCGGCTACCAGAACCCGCTCGCCGCGTACGCGCTCAGCAGCTACGCGGACCTGAAGCCGAAGTCGGCGACGGGCGCGGCGGACTGGAGCAAGTCGCTTTCGCGGCAGCTGGAGTTCTACCAGTGGCTGCAGTCGTCCGAGGGCGCCATCGCGGGCGGCGCGACCAACAGCTGGGCGGGCCGGTACGCGACCCCGCCGTCGGGCACGCCGACCTTCTACGGCATGTACTACGACTGGCAGCCCGTCTACCACGACCCGCCGTCCAACCAGTGGTTCGGCTTCCAGGCGTGGTCGATGGAACGGGTCGCCGAGTACTACCAGCAGACGGGTGACGCCAAGGCGAAGGCGGTGCTCGACAAGTGGGTGAAGTGGGCGCTGTCCAAGACCACGATCAACCCGGACGGCACCTACCAGATCCCGTCGACGCTCCAGTGGTCCGGCCAGCCCGACACCTGGAACCCGTCGAGCCCCGGCTCCAACAGCTCGCTGCACGTCACCGTCGCCGACTACACCAACGACGTCGGTGTGGCCGCCGCGTACGCCAAGACCCTGACGTACTACGCCGCCAAGTCCGGTGACGCGACGGCCAAGTCGACGGCGAAGGCGCTGCTGGACGGTATGTGGGCGAACTACCAGGACGACCTGGGCGTGGCCGTCCCGGAGACCCGCGCCGACTACAACCGCTTCAACGACACCGTCTACGTCCCGAGCGGCTGGAGCGGGAAGATGCCGAACGGCGACACGATCAACTCGTCGTCGACGTTCTCCTCGCTGCGTTCGTTCTACAAGAACGACCCGGCCTGGTCGAAGATCCAGAGCTACCTCGCGGGCGGAGCCGCGCCCGTCTTCACGTACCACCGTTTCTGGGCCCAGGCGGACATCGCCCTGGCCATGGGCTCGTACGCGGAGCTTCTCGAATAGCCCCCGCCGAGCGCTCCGCGGGAAGGGCGGCACCGCGACCGCCGCCCTTCCCCGGAACCGCTTGAAGGCTCCGTGTGCGTGGCCTCGCCACCTGACGGCGAGGCCGACCTGCCGGGCGGCCCCCACCTGCACTGGGGACCGCCCGGCACTCGCGCGTCTTCCCCTGTTGTCCCCCGCTCAGGAAGGACGTCCCACCGTGCGAAGAACCCGCATCCTCACGGCCGTGCTGGCGCTCGCCGCCGGTCTGCTCGCGGGCACCCCGACCGCCCTCGCGGCCGGCAGCGCGCCCAAGGCGACGCTCACCGCCGACACCTACACCTGGCACAACGCCCGCATCGACGGCGGCGGTTTCGTGCCCGGCATCGTCTTCAACCGCACCGAGAAGAACCTGGCCTACGCCCGCACCGACATCGGCGGCGCCTACCGCTGGCAGCAGTCGACGAAGACCTGGACGCCCCTGCTGGACTCGGTCGACTGGGACCACTGGGGGCACACCGGCGTGGTCAGCCTCGCGTCGGACTCCGTCGACCCGGACAAGGTGTACGCGGCCGTCGGCACGTACACCAACAGCTGGGACCCGGGCAACGGCGCCGTGCTCAGATCCGCCGACCGGGGCGCCGGCTGGCAGAAGACCGACCTGCCCTTCAAGCTGGGCGGCAACATGCCCGGCCGGGGCATGGGCGAACGTCTGGCGATCGACCCGAACAAGGACAGCGTGCTGTACCTGGGCGCGCCCAGCGGCAAGGGCCTGTGGCGGTCGACGGACTCGGGCGTGACCTGGTCGCAGGTGACGGCGTTCCCCAACCCCGGGAACTACGCGCAGGACCCGAGTGACACCTCCGGCTACGGCTCCGACAACCAGGGCATCGTCTGGGTCACCTTCGACGAGTCCACGGGCACGTCGGGCAGCGCGACGAAGACGATCTACGTCGGGGTTGCCGACAAGGACAACGCGGTGTACCGCTCGACGGACGCCGGCGCGACCTGGACCCGGCTGGCCGGGCAGCCGACCGGATACCTGGCGCACAAGGGCGTGCTGGACGCCGAGAACGGCTACCTGTACCTCGCCTACAGCGACAAGGGCGGCCCCTACGACGGCGGCAAGGGACGGCTGTGGCGGTACGCGACTGCGACCGGCACCTGGACGGACATCAGCCCGGTCGCCGAGGCGGACACCTACTACGGCTTCAGCGGGCTGACCGTCGACCGGCAGCACCCGGGCACGGTGATGGCGACGGGCTACAGCTCCTGGTGGCCGGACACGCAGATCTTCCGCTCCACGGACAGCGGCGGGACCTGGACCAAGGCGTGGGACTACACGTCGTACCCGAACCGCGTGAACCGCTACACCATGGACATCTCCTCCTCGCCGTGGCTGTCCTGGAACGCGAACCCGTCACCGCCCGAACAGGCCCCGAAACTCGGGTGGATGACCGAGTCGCTGGAGATCGACCCGTTCGACTCGAACCGGATGATGTACGGGACGGGCGCGACGGTCTACGGCACCGAGGACCTGACCAAGTGGGACAGCGGGAGCCAGTTCACCATCAAGCCCATGGTGCAGGGGCTGGAGGAGACGGCCGTCCTCGACCTCGCCTCTCCCCCCTCGGGCGGCGCCCAGTTGTTCAGCGCGCTCGGTGACATCGGCGGCTTCCGCCACACGGACCTGACCAAGGTCCCGTCGATGATGTACACCTCGCCGAACTTCACCACGACCACCAGCCTCGACTTCGCCGAGACGAACCCGAACACGGTCGTGCGCGTCGGCAACCTGGACTCCGGCCCGCACATCGCGTTCTCGACGGACGACGGCGCCAACTGGTTCGCCGGCACCGACCCTTCGGGCGTCAGCGCCGGCGGAACGGTCGCGGCGGCGGCCGACGGCAGCCGCTTCGTGTGGAGCCCCGACGGCACCGGCGTGCAGTACACGACCGGCTTCGGCTCGTCCTGGTCGGCGTCGAGCGGCATCCCCGCCGGCGCGATCGTCGAGTCCGACCGGGTCGACCCGAAGACCTTCTACGGCTTCAAGTCGGGGAAGTTCTACGTGAGCACGGACGGCGGCGCCACCTTCACGGCGTCCTCCGCGAGCGGCCTGCCGAGCGGTGACAGCGTCCGCTTCAAGGCGCTGCCCGGCACGAAGGGCGACGTGTGGCTGGCCGGCGGGGCGAGCGGCAGCGCGTACGGCCTGTGGCACTCCACGGACGGCGGGGCGAGCTTCACCAAGCTGGCGAACGTCGACCAGGCCGACACGATCGGCTTCGGCAAGGCGGCGACGGGAGCGTCGTACCAGACGCTCTACACCAGCGCGAAGATCGGCGGGGTGCGGGGCATCTTCCGCTCCACCGACAAGGGCGCGAGCTGGACCCGCATCAACGACGACGCCCACCAGTGGGCCTTCACGGGCGCCGCGATCACCGGCGACCCACGGGTCTACGGGCGGGTGTACGTGTCGACGAACGGGCGCGGGGTGATCTACGGCGACACCTCCGACACCGGCGGGGGCGACACCGGCGGCGGCACGGACCCGACGCCCACGCCGACCGGAGCCTGCACGGTGACGTACAAGATCACCAACCAGTGGTCGGGCGGTTTCCAGGCGGACGTGCAGCTGAGCAACACGGGGTCCAGCGCCTGGAGCGGCTGGTCGCTCGGCTGGTCCTTCCCGGACGGCCAGCGGATCTCCCAGCTGTGGAACGCCGACTTCACCCAGTCGGGCGCCGCGGTGACCGCGAAGAACGTGACCTGGAACGCCAATGTGGCGGCCGGGTCGTCGGTGAGCTTCGGCTTCACCGGGAGCTGGTCGGGCTCGAACACGAAACCGGCCTCGTTCAAGCTGGGCGACCAGGAGTGCACGGTCGCCTGACCGGCCGGTGGGTGCGCGCACCGCGGGGCGCGCACCCACCTCCGCTCACGGCGTGTACACCGTGGGCCGCGGCGCCGTCGCCATCCCGTCGCCGATGAAGAAGCTCGGGTGCGGGGGCTGGTTGTAGGCGGTGTTCTGCCAGGCCAGGGCGGTGCGGTACTGGGTGTCGTGCAGCAGGGTGGTGATCCTGGTGCTCGTCTCGTACGGCGTCGAGTAGATCCTCAGCGCCTTGTTGTCGCTGGTCGGCCAGACGACCTCCTCACGCCAGTCGCCGAGGATGTCGCCGGACAGTGACGGCGTGGCCTTGGTGCTGTTGTTGGAGTGCACCGACGCGCCGGTCAGCAGGCGGGTGTCGGACGAGGTGCCGTACTTGTCGATGTGGGTGCCGTCGAGGAGTTCGCGGACGGTGTCGCCGTCCCACCAGGACAGGAAGTTGGTCGAGCCCGGCTTGCGGCTCGCGACGACCGTGCCCTTGGGGTTGCGGATGCCGCTCTCCGCGGCCGACCAGGACTCGGCTCCGGCGCTGCCGGCCCAGATGTCGCCGGAGACGCCGCGGCCGTTGTCGCCGTTGGCCGGGGTGGACCAGATGACCTGGCCGGTCCTCGCGTCCGCCATCCAGGACGACGGCTTGGAGGAGTCCTCGTCGACCTTGAACTCCTCCAGGCCCGCCCGGGACGGGTCCAGGTCGCCGACGTGCATCGCGTCGCCGTGGCCGTTCTTCGTGGTCCACAGCCCGGAGCCGTTGTCGTCCACGGCCATCGAACCGTAGACGATCTCGTCCTTGCCGTCGCCGTCGACGTCCGCGACGGACAACTGGTGGTTGCCCTGGGCGTCGTAGCCCTTGCCGGAGTTGGTCGAGGAGTTGGTGTCGAAGGTCCAGCGGCGGGTGAAGGCCCCGCCCCGCCAGTCCCAGGCGGCGATCACGGTGCGGGTGTAGTAGCCGCGGGCCATGATCAGCGAGGGGCGGGAGCCGTCCAGGTAGGCGGTGCCCGCCAGGAACCGGTCGACGCGGTTGCCGTAGGAGTCGCCCCACGACGAGACCGTGCCGCGGGCCGGGACGTAGTCGACCGTCTGCATCGCCTTGCCGGTCTGCCCGTTGAACATGGTCAGGTACTCGGGGCCGGACAGCACGTACCCGCTGGAGTTGCGGTGGTCGGCGGAGGAGGAGCCGATGACCGCGCCGGTGCCGTCGACCGTGCCGTCGGCGGTCTTCATGGCGACCTCGGCCTTGCCGTCGCCGTCGTAGTCGTAGACCTGGAACTGCGTGTAGTGCGCGCCGGAGCGGATGTTGCGGCCCAGGTCGATGCGCCACAGCCGGGTGCCGTCGAGTTCGATGCCGTCCAGGACGGTGTTCCCGGTGTAGCCGGACTGGGAGTTGTCCTTGGAGTTCGTCGGCTGCCACTTCAGGACGAGGTCGAGCTGTCCGTCGCCGTTCAGGTCGCCGACGGAGGCGTCGTTGGCCTCGTAGGTGTAGGCGACGCCGTCCGGGGTGGTGCCGCCGGCCGGCGGGCTGATGGGGACGTCCTTGTAGCCGTTGCTCAGCTGCACGGCGTGCTCGGAGTCGCCCTGCTCGGCGCCGTTCACGACCGCGCGGACGGTGTAGTCGGCATTGGCGGCGCCGCCGGAGTTGAAGTAGTTCGTGGAGCCGGTGATCGGGCTGGAGTTGAGCTTGGTGCCGGACCGGTAGACGTTGAAGGCAACGTTGTCCGGGTCGGTGCCGAGCCAGCGCCAGCTGATCAGGTTGCCGCTGCTGGTGTGGACGCTGACCAGGCCGCGGTCGAGCTTCTCGACCATGGGGGTCCCCCCGGCTCGAGCGAAGTTCGAGAGCTGGGGGAGGGCGGTGGCGGCCTGGGCCGCGGTGGGGGGAAGCAGCGCGGTGAGTCCGGCGCCGACGAGGGCGGCGGAGAACAGGACTCGGCGTCTGCGGTGCGGGTGCTGCACGGGACGGACCTCCTGGGAGGACGGATGGGTTCCGTTCCCTCAGTCGCCGTCGCTCCGCGCCGCGTTGCCGTATCTTTCGGCCAGTTCGGCGATGGTTCTCGCCATCTTGGCGCGCAGTTCCGCCGGGCGCAGCACCTCGACGTCCGCGCCGAGGCGCAGGAACTCGCCGTGCGCGTGGTCGGCGGACTCGATGGGAACGGTGAACAGCCGTCGGCCGCCCGCCTCTTCGGGTCCGGCCGGCACCGCTCTGGGGAGTACGGCTCCCGGCGCCGGCCGGACCAGGGCCTCGCCGCGGTGCGGCCGCTCATGGCAGCCGCGCTGGTAGGCCGTCCGGTACGCGGCCAGGCCGAAGCCGTCCGGGCGGGTGAACTCCTTCTCGCTGACGGTGAGTTCGAGGATCCGGTCGACGCGGAAGGTGGGCGGCGACGACCGGCACGACGGCGAGGACGTGCGGGTGCGGTTCGTGTGGACCGTCCCCTCCCCCGTCCCCTCCCCCGCCGCGTCCCGCTGGGAACAGGCGTTCTCCGTGGACGGCGGCCGGACCGGGCTGACCAACCGGACGATGGACTTCACCCGGGCTTTCCGAAGGCGCGCAGGTGGAACACCGGGTCGGGGCGCGGGCGGTCCTGGTCGGGCAGCTGGGCGAGCCGGGTGGCGAACCGCTCGGTGAGCGGATCGCCGGGCGGCAGCGTGACGAACCAGCCGCGCCGCAGGTCGGCGATGGTGCGGCGGGGGCTGCGGCCCTGGCCCCGGCCCGGGAAGCCGGCCTGCCCGGCGGGGAGCAGGCCGTGCTCGGCGGCGCGCCGGGCGACGCGGTCGGCGGCGTCGCGGGCCGGGCTGCGCGGGCGGGCGGCCAGGACGGCGTCGATGTCGCTGCCGACGTTGTGGGAGGCGGCCTTGTCCACGGTGGTGACGTACACCCCGCCGGGGCGCAGCACCCGGGCGCACTCGCCGACGACGGCGCGGACGCCGTCCTCGTCGAGGAGGTGCAGCAGCCAGACGCTGGTGACGGCGTCGAAGGCGGCGTCCGGGAACGGCAGCGCGCGGCTGTCCGCCAGCACGACCGTGCCGGGCAGCCGCGCGGCGGCCATCCGGGCCATGGCCTGGGTCCGGTCGACGCCGGCGACCCGGGCGGCGGGCAGCGCGGCGGCCAGCCTCCGGGTCACTATCCCGGTGCCGCAGCCGACGTCGAGGAGCCGGCCGACGCGTGCGGGGAGCAGGCCCAGCACGGCGTCGGCGGCGGCCTCGGCCCTGGGCTCACCGCCGCGGGAGGCGTCGTAGACGTCGGCTTCCTTGTCGTAGTCGAGCACGGGCGTCACTTGGCCCCGTGCCCGGGCGCGAGCGCCTCCACCCTCCGCGCGAGCGCGAAGTCCAGCTCGGTGATCTTGCCGCCGACGCTGTGCGTGTTCACGGACAGGGAGACGGTGTGGTAGCCGAGGGTGAGGTCGGAGTGGTGGTCGAGTTCCTCCTGCACCTGGGCGACGTGCACGACCATGGCGGTGGCCGCGAAGTGCGAGCCGAGCCGGTAGGAACGGGTCAGGCGGTCACCGTCGGCCGTCCAGCCCGGCAGCTCGGCCAGCCGGTCCTCGATCTCGGTGCGCGACAGCGGTTCGACGGGCATGAACTCGCTCCTCTCCGAACGCCGGTACACCTCTCCAGCCTGCCACAGCCGTGCCGCCGCGTCCCTGGTCAGAACCACGCGGGGCGGCTTGCGCCGCAGACATCCGGCCGCCGAACCGGCCGACGGCCCGGGCAGCCGACGGCCCGGGCAGCCGTCGGAGGGGCAGCCGTCGGCTCGGGAGCCGTCGGAGGGGCAGCCGACGGCCCGGCAGTCGGCGGAGAGGCAGCCGACGGCCCGGCAGTCGGCGGCCGGGCAGTCGGCGCACACGGCCGCCCCGGCCGACGCGGCGGCGGCCCGCGCGCACGGCGCCCGGCCGCCGCGACGGCGCGCGCGGCGGCGGGAACGGGGTCCGGCCACCGCGACGGCCACCGGTTCCCGGGCCCGTCCCCGGGCCGCGCCCGTCCACTGCACCGGGCCCGGGGGCGCAGCCGCCTCGGCCGATGCGAGGCCACCGGTCCCCGGGCCGTCCCCCGGCCGCGCCCGTGCGCTCAGCCGGCCCCGCCGGGGCAGCCGCCCCGACCGGCGCGACGGCCACCTGTTCCCGCGCCCGCGCCTCGGCGGGGCCTCTCCGCTGGACGCGTCAAGCCGGCGCGGGGCGCCGCGGGTGAGGAGCGGCCGGTCACCGCGCCGCGAGCGGTCGATCCGCGCCGCTGAAGCGGGTCCTCGGGCGTGGCCGGCGGGGCGGCCACCGGTTGCCGTGCCGCGCCTCGGGGGCGCCCCGGCGGGTGGTCGCTGTCGTCGACTACGGTCGTGCGTATGACGATTCTCGCCTCCGGCGGCACCGCGTCCGCCGCCGTCCCCGCCGGCCAGGGCGTCGGCCCGTTACTGCGGGCCTGGCGGGAGCGGCGGCGGGTGAGCCAGCTGGAGCTGGCGCTGCGCGCCGACTCCTCCGCCCGGCACATCAGCTTCATCGAGACGGGCCGCTCCCGGCCGAGCGAGGAGATGGTGCTGAAGCTGGCCGAGCACCTGGAGGTGCCGGTGCGCGAGCGCAACGCCCTGCTGCTGGCGGCCGGTTACGCCCCCCGCTACCCGAGGACCCCGCTGGACTCCCCCGCGCTGGACGCCCTGCGCGCGGGCCTGGAGCGTCTCATCCAGGGCTACGAGCCCTATCCGGCGCTGGTGGTCGACGCGACGTACGACGTGGTCACGGCCAACCGGGGCGTCATGATGCTGCTGGAGGGCGTCCCCGACGCCCTGCTGAAACCCCCGCTGAACGCGATGCGGCTGACGCTGCACCCGCAGGGCCTCGCGCCCCGTATCCGCAACCTGCGCGAGTGGCGCGGGCATCTGCTGGCCCAAATGGAGCGGCAGATCGCCCTGGACCGCTCCGAGCCGCTGCGGGAGCTGTACGAGGAGGTGGCGGCGTATCCGGTGCCGGAGGGCGGGCAGGGCCACGAACCGGCCGAGTCCGTGCCGTACTTCGCGCTGCCGATGGTGATCGAGCACGCGGGCCGGACGCTGTCCTTCGTCTCGTCCGTCTCCACGTTCAACACGCCCATGGACGTGACGGTCGCCGAGTTGGCCATCGAGACGTTCCTCCCGGCCGACCCGGCGACGGTCAAGTACCTCCAGTCGCCGGTGCCGCACGCGTGACGGCGGCCCGATGTGTATCTTCGCGGATCCTGTGAGAGTGTCGAGGGAACATGACACACTGCTTCGCGCAGACGACGGTGCGTAGGGGAGGCGTGGCGTGAGTGAGCGGCGTCCCGCTCCCACGGTGGGGCAGGTGGTGCTCGGCAGGCGCCTGCAGGAACTGCGGGAGACGGCCGGCCTCAGACGTGAGGAGGCCGCACGCGTCCTGCGGGTGGCGCCGGCGACCGTGCGGCGGATGGAGATGGCCGAGGTCGCGCTGAAGATCCCTTACGTGCAGGTGCTGCTGACCACGTACGGCGTACCGGAAGCCGAGGCGGCCACGTTCATCGCGCTGGCGGAGGAGGCGAACCGGCCGGGCTGGTGGCAGCGGTTCCACGACGTGCTGCCGGAGTGGTTCAGCCTGTACGTCAGTCTCGAGGGCGCCGCCCGGATCATCCGCTCCTACGAACCGCACTTCGTGCCGGGGCTGCTGCAGACCCCGGAGTACGCGCGCGCCGTCATGGAGGCGGGGACGGTCGGGCAGACCGGCCCGGAGGGCATCGAGCGGCACGTGTCCTTGCGCATGGCCCGGCAGCGGCTGCTGGAGCGCCCCGACCCGCCCCACCTGTGGGTGATCATGGACGAGACGGTGCTGCGGCGCCCGGTGAGCATCCGCGCCGAGGTGATGCGCGACCAGCTGGACAAGCTGCTGGAGTTCACGGAACGCGACCGGATCACGCTCCAGATCGCCGAGTTCTCGGACGGCCCGCACCCGGGGACGGTCGCGCCCTTCACGCTGTTCCGGTTCGCCCAGCCCGAGCTGCCCGACCTGGTCTTCACCGAGTACCTCACCGGCGCGCTGTACCTGGACTCCCGCAAGGAGGTCTCCGCGCACCTGGAGGTCCTGGACCACATGACCGCGCGCGCCTCGTCGGCCGAACGCACCAAGAAGATCCTGCGGGAGTACCGCGAGAACTTCTGAGCCGTCCCGCCACCGGATCACGCGCCGCACCTTCCGGCACGCACCTTCCGAGCACCTCCGAAGCACCTCCGAAGCACGCCGAAGCACCGCCGAGCAACGCCGAAGCACCTTCCGAGCAACGCCGAAGCACCTTCCGAGAGACCGAGGAGAAGACAGCGCATGACCGGATCCGACGCCACCGCCGTCCAGATCGACACGAGCCGGCCGCACCCGGCCCGGGTGTACGACTGGTGGCTGGGAGGCAAGGACAACTACCCGGTGGACGAGGAACTGGCCCGCAGGATCCTGGCCTCGGACGGGACCGCGGTGCGCGGGGCGCGGGCCAACCGCCGGTTCATGCACCGGGCCGTGCGCACGGCGGCCGAGGCGGGCATCCGCCAGTTCCTGGACATCGGCACCGGCATCCCCACCGAGCCCAACCTGCACCAGGTCGCCCAGACGGCCGCCCCGGAGGCCAGAGTGGTGTACGCGGACAACGACCCGATCGTGCTGCGGCACGCCCAGGCGTTACTGCAGAGCACGCCCGAGGGCAGCACCGACTACATCCACGCCGACGTCCGCGACCCCGGCACGATCCTGCGCCTGGCCGGCGAGTCGTTGGACTTCGACCGTCCGGTGGCGCTGTCCATGGTGGCGCTGACCCACTACCTGGGCGACGAGGAGGACGACGTGTACGGCCTGGTCAAGCGGTACGTCGACGTGCTCGCGCCGGGCAGCCACCTGATCCTCTCCCAGGTCACCCAGGACCTCAGCCCGGACGGCGTGGCCAAGGCCGCGGAGCTGTTCCGCAGGAGCGGCACGCCGTTCTACCCGCGCACCCTGCCGGAGTTCTCCCGCTTCTTCGACGGCCTGGAACTGCTCGGCCCCGGCGTGATCCCCGTCTACGGCTGGCGCCCGGACCCGGAGGACGTCACGGCCCAGGCCGAGGGCCTCGTACCGGTCTACGCGGGAGTCGCCCGCAAGGACTGACCGGAACGCGCCGGGCCCGGGGGGGGGGGGGGGCGGGGGGGGGGGGGGGGGGGGGGGGGGGGGGGGGGGGGGGGGGGGGGGGGGCGGGGGGCGGGCGCGCCGGCGCGGGGGGGGGGGGGCGGGCCGG
>NZ_JBIRUY010000014.1:28570-193195 GCF_044335305.1 Streptomyces sp. NPDC020490
GGGCCCCCCCCCGCCCCCCGCGTGCGCCCCTGTGCCGGCCCCGGGGGGCGGCCCCCCCCCCCCCCCCCCCCCCCCCCCCGGCCCGCCCCCCCCCCCCCGGGGGGCCCCCCCGCCCCCCCCCGCGGCGGGATGGTCCGGGCGCCTGGCCGGCGCGCCGGACGCCTCAGTCCTCGTAGGGGACCTCGGTCACCGCGGCTCCCCCGGTGACCGTGTGCACGGCGCCGCCCGGGCCGCCGGTCCGCAGCCGCCAGGGGTGCGGGCTGTCGGTCGTCACGCGGAGCCGGTCGCCCTCGCGGCGGACCTGGAAGCGGGCCGTCTCGCCGGTGCCGTCGGTGCGCGGGATCACGACCGTGCGCTCGGCCCCGTCGGCGAAGGCGTGCACGCGCAGCTCGACGTCCTCCGCCCACGCCGAGACCGGCCGCTGGTCGTCGGCGGCCAGCGGGATCACCGACTGGGGGCGGGCGAGCAGCGGCAGGGTGTGGAAGCCGTGCCGCTCGGTCACCCAGCGCGGGCCGGTGACCCGGGCGCCGGTCAGGATGTTGGTCCAGGTCCCCTCGGGCACGTAGTACTCGACGGTGCCGTCGTCGGAGAAGACGGGGGCGACGAGCAGGTCGTCGCCGAGCATGTACTGGCGGTCGAGCAGGGCGGCGGTGGGGTCGTCGGGGAACTCCAGCAGCATCGCGCGCATCACCGGGACGCCGGTGGTGTGCGCCTGCTGCGCGGCGCGCTGGAGGTAGGGGGCGAGGCGGTGCTTGAGGAGGGTGAACTCGCGGGTGACCTCGACGGCTTCGTCGCCGTAGTCCCACGGGACGCGGTAGGAGTTGCTGCCGTGCAGGCGGCTGTGCGAGGAGAGCAGGCCGAACTGCACCCAGCGCTTGAAGACGGCCGGGGTGGGGGTGCCCTCGAAGCCGCCGATGTCGTGGCTCCAGAAGCCGAAGCCGGACAGGCCGAGGGAGAGGCCGCCGCGCAGTGACTCGGCCATGGCGCCGAAGTGGGAGTCGCAGTCGCCGCCCCAGTGCACGGGGTACTGCTGGCCGCCGGCGGTGGCCGAGCGGGCGAAGAGCAGGGCCTCGCCCTCGCCACGTTCCTCCCGCAGCAGTTCGAAGACGGCCTGGTTGTACAGGTGGGTGTAGTAGTTGTGCATCCGCTCCGGGTCGGAGCCGTCGTGCCAGACGACGTCGGTGGGGACGCGTTCGCCGAAGTCGGTCTTGAAGCAGTCCACGCCCTGGGCGAGCAGGGTGCGCAGCTTGCCGGTGTACCAGTCGCGGGCGGCCGGGGAGGTGAAGTCGACCAGCGCCATTCCGGCCTGCCACAGGTCCCACTGCCACACGCTGCCGTCCGCCCGGCGCACCAGGTGGCCCTCGCGCATGCCCTCCTCGAACAGCGGGGACTTCTGGGCGATGTACGGGTTGATCCAGGCGGAGATCTTCAGGCCGCGTTCCCTGAGCCGGGCCAGCATGCCCTCGGGATCGGGGAAGGTCTCGGAGTCCCAGTCGAAGTCGCACCACTGGTAGGCGCGCATCCAGAAGCAGTCGAAGTGGAAGACGCTCAGCGGGATGCCGCGCTCGGCCATGCCGTCGATGAAGCCGCCCACGGTGGCCTCGTCGTAGTCGGTGGTGAAGGACGTGGTCAGCCACAGGCCCAGGGCCCAGGCCGGGGGCAGGGCCGGGCGGCCGGTCAGCGCGGTGTAGCGCTGGAGGATCTCCTTCGGGGTGGGGCCGTGGACGACGAAGTACTCCAGCGACTGGTCCTCGACGCTGAACTGCACCTGGCCGACCGACTCCGAGCCGACCTCGTAGCCGACCTTGCCGGGGTGGTTGACGAAGACGCCGTAGCCGCGGTTGGTGAGGTGGAACGGGACGTTCTTGTAAGCCTGTTCGCTGCTGGTGCCGCCGTCGGCCTGCCAGATGTCCACCGTCTGGCCGTTCTTGACGAACGGGGTGAACCGCTCGCCCAGGCCGTACACCGACTCGCCGACGCCGAGGGCGAGTTGTCCGACCATGTGGTGGCGGCCCTCGGCGTCGGTGACGAATCCGTTGCCCCGCTCCCCCGCGGAGGTCAGCACGCGCCCGTCCGCGACGAACTCCAGCCGCCACGGGCGGGAGGTGTCGACGCGCAGGGTCAGCCCGCCGGAGGTGAGGGTGAGCAGCGGGCCCTCGCGGCCGACCTTGCCCGCGTCCTCGCCGGCGCCGGGCAGCGCGAAGTCCGGTCCGCGGCGCGCGGATCCGGCGTGGTGGGTGGTGCGCACCCCGATCACGCCCTCGGCCGGGGACCAGCACTCGACAGTGAGCAGCGGGCTGTTGAGGGTGCCCCCGCGGCGGGTGACCTGCTTCACCGGCGCGTAGAGGGTCATCCGGTGCCCGTCGGCGCGCACGTCGGTGATCTCGGCGGCGAAGTGGGCGGTGCAGCCCGGACGCATGAGCCAGTAGCCGTCCGTGAACTTCATCGGGTTTCCTCAGTACGGGCGCGGTGCGCGGTGATCAGGTCCCGGTACCAGCGGTAGCTGTCCTTGGGGGTGCGGGTCTGGGTGTCGTAGTCGACGCGGATCAGGCCGAAACGCTGCTCGTAGCCGCGTGCCCATTCGAAGTTGTCCAGCAGCGACCAGACGTAGTAGCCGCGCACGTCCACCCCGGCGGCGATGGCGTCGGCCACGGCGCGCAGGTGGTCGGCGAGGTAGCCGATCCGGTCGGTGTCGTGGACCTGGCCGTCGGGGGCGACGGTGTCGGCCTCGGCGGAGCCGTTCTCGGTGATCCAGACGGGAGGCAGCCGCGGATGGCGGGCGTGCAGGTCGCGGAGCAGTTCGGTGAACGCGGACGGGACGACGGGCCAGCCCATGGTGGTGTGCCGGGTGCCGTACGGGTCCACCTCGGCCACGCCGATGTCCACCGCGGTGCGTCCGGCGGGGTCGTCGGCCTGGTGCGGCGCCGCGGCCACGCAGATGGGCCGGTAGTAGTTCAGGCCGACGAAGTCCAGTGGCGTGCCGATCAGGCGCAGGTCGTCCGGGAGCCGCCAGGGGCCGTCCGCCTGCCCGGCCCACGTCTCGGCCTCGTGCTCGGGGTAGCGTCCGGCGAACAGCGGCTCGGTCCAGACGTCGTTGTGCAGGGTCTCGGCGCGGCGGAGGGCCGCGAGGTCCTCGGGCCGGTCCGAGGCGGCGTGGATCCGGTCGAGGTTGAGGGTGATGCCGACTTCGTGGTCACCGCTCGCGCGCAGGGCGCGCACCGCCAGACCGTGGCCGACCAGGAGGTGGTGGGCCGCGGCCAGGGCGCCCCGGCCCTCCCGGGTGCCGGGCGCGTGGCGTCCCTCGGCGTGGCCGACGAAGGCGGAGCAGTAGGGCTCGTTGAGCGTGATCCAGCGCCGTACCCGGTCGCCGTAGCGCTCGGCGGCGAGGGCCGTGTACGCCGCGAACGCCTCCGCCGTCTCCCGCACGCGCCAGCCGCCGCGGTCCTCGAGGGCCTGCGGGAGGTCCCAGTGGTACAGGGTGACGCAGGGCTCGATGCCGGCGGCGAGCAGTTCGTCGATCAGGCGGTCGTAGAAGTCCAGGCCCTTGGGGTTCGCCGGGCCGGTGCCCGCGGGCAGCAGGCGGGGCCAGGAGATCGAGAAGCGGTAGCCGTCGACGCCGAGGTCGCGCAGCAGGGCGACGTCCTCGCGGTAGCGGTGGTAGTGGTCGGCGGCCGTGTCGCCGGTGGCGCCGCCGAGCGTACGGCCGGGTGTGTGGCTGAAGGTGTCCCAGACGGAGGGCCCGCGGCCGTCCTCGTCGTGGGCGCCCTCGATCTGGTAGGCGGCGGTGGCGGCGCCGAAGCGGAAGCCGGCGGGCAGTACCGGGAAGACCTGATCGGTCATGCGTTGTGAACCTTCGGGGAGTCGAAGCGGAAGGAGGCGAGGCGGAAGTCGCCGTGCAGGGTGAGCCGCAGGTCGTGGACGCCGTCGACGGGGGACGTGGTCGCGGTGGTCACCGTCGTCCAGGTGTGGCGGCCGCCGGTCACCGGGACGGCGGTGGCGGCGATGAGCCGGTCGCCGGCCCGGACCTCCAGCACCGCCCCGCCCGGCCCGGTGTCCTCGCGGGCCACCTCCGCCTCGAAGCGGGTGACGCCCGGCAGGTCGGCCGAGCGGAACAGCAGCGTCGTGGGCCGCCCGGAACCGGCCGGGGTGACCGCGTCGCCGGCGGCGCGGGTGGCGTCGACGAGGGTGATGTCCGTGTGGTCGTCGAAGTCGGCGGCCCGGGTGCGCCGGCCGGCGACCGCGCGGGGTGCGGGGGCGGGGCCGGTCACGGTCAGCGGGGCGGTCAGGACGACGTGTTCCGCGGAGCGGGCGACGAGGACCTCGTAGGCGCCGGGGTCCACGGTGAAGGTGCCGGTGGCGACGTCCCAGTGGGCGAGCCGTTCGGCGGGCAGCCGGAAGGCCACCTCCCGGCTCTCGCCGGGTCCGAGCCGTACCTTGCGGAAGTCGGCGAGCCGCAGCCGGGGCGCCTCGTAGCGTGCGTCCAGGGCCCGGACGTAGAGCTGCACCACCTCGCTTCCGGGCCGGAGCCCGGTGTTGGACAGCGTCACCGAGACGTCCAGCGCACCGTCCTGGGCCGTCGTCGGGGCCGACAGCCGCAGGTCGCGGTAGGCGAAGCCGGTGTAGGACAGGCCGTGCCCGAAGGCGTACAGGGGCGCGGTCCGGTGGTACTGGTAGGTCCAGCCCGCCTTGATGACGTCGTAGTCGAGGGGGTGCGGGAGCTCGTCGTCACCGCGGTACCAGGTCTGCGGCAGCCGGCCGGCCGGGTCGGCCTCGCCGAGCAGTACGGCGGCCAGGGCGCGGCCCGTCTCCTGCCCGCCGTGGGAGGTCCACACCACGGCGGGCAGGTGCTCGTCGGCCCAGTCGACGGCGAAGGGGCCGCTGCTCATGACGACCAGCGCCGTGCGCGGGCGGACCTCGGCGACCGCGCGCAGCAGGGCCTCCTGCGTGCCGGGCAGTGCGGTGCCCGAACGGTCCTCGGTCTCGCGGCCGTTGATGAGCGGGTGGTTGCCGAGGACCACGATCGCCGCGTCGGCCGCCGCGGCGGCCCGGCGTGCCTCGGCCGTGCCGTCCCGCAGCAGTTCGCGCTGCCAGCGTTCGGCGGTCCGCGGGGTGTCGGCGGTGACGCGGACCCGGCCGTCGGCGGGGTCGACCGCCGCGTAGCGGCCGGTGCGGACGTGGCGCAGGAGCACGGTGCCGGGCTCGCCGAGCGGTTCCGGTTCCAGGGTGAACGTCTCGTCGACGTACCAGGTCTTGATCACCCGGCGGTCCACGGCGAGCGAGTCGTCGTCCTTGCGGCCGAGGTGGCGGCCGGTCCCGGCGTCGCGCAGGGTCAGCACACCGTCGCCCCACTCGGCGACGTCGAACGTGGTGCCCGCCAGGAGGTCGCCGGTGGTGCGGGAGCGCAGCGCGATCCGGTCGGCGCCCTCCTCGGTGACGACGTCGCCGCCGCCCGCGCCGAGCGCCGCCCGCAGCCCGGACGCGATGCCGACCTGGTAGGGCAGGGTGCCGCTGTACCAGTCCTCGTACAGGGTGTCGGCGTGCGGGCCGATGACGGCGATGCGCGGTGCGCGGTCCGCCCGGAGGGGGAGCAGGCCGTCGTTCTTGAGCAGCACCACCGACGCGGTCGCGGCGCGCAGCGCGAGGGCCCGGTGCTCGGGGGAGTCGATCACGTCCGCCCCGATCGCGGAGTACGGATCCAGGTCCGGGTCGAACTCGCCGAGCCGGAAACGCAGTTGGAGGTGGCGCCGGGCCGCGCGGTCGATGTCGGCCTCGTCGAGCAGGCCGCGTGCCAGGGCCTCGCGCAGCCGGCCGGCCGTGGTCGAGCCGTCCTGGTCCAGGTCGGTGAAACTGTCGATGCCGGCTTTCAGCGCCGCGGCGTGGGCCTCCGCGTGGTCGTCGAAGTAGTGCTCCGGGTCGACCAGGTTGGCCGGCGCCTCGGCGTCGCTGACGCAGAACAGCTCGTGTCCGGTCGGCGCGGCCCAGCTGCGCAGTTCCGTCTCCAGGAGCGGACTGACGTGGCAGGGACGGCCGTTGACCAGGTTGTACGCGGCCATCGCGCCGGTCGCCGCGCCCGAGGCGACGACGGGCCGGAAGGCGGCCAGGTCGTATTCCTGCAGTACGCGGGGGCGCAGGCCGGAGGAGGTGACGCTGCGGTCGTGCTCGTTGTTGTAGGCGAGGAAGTGCTTGAGCACCGGAGCCGTGCGCAGGTAGGCCGGATGGCCGCCGGCCAGGCCCCGGCAGTAGGCCGTGCCGAGGCGCGCGGTGTGCACCGGGTCCTCGGAGTAGCCCTCCTCGTTGCGGCCCCACCGCGGGTCGCGCAGCAGGTTGACGACGGGCGCCCACACCTGGAGGCCGGGGGTGCCGATGCCGTCCACCGGGGGGCGGTGGTGGTGGAAGGCGCGCAGTTCGGCCGAGACGGCTTCGGCGACCTCGCGGACCAGATCCTCGTCCCAGGTCGCGCCCAGGCCCACGGCCTGCGGGAAGACCGTCGCCGTGCCGAGCCAGGCGACGCCGTGCAGCGCCTCCGTGCCGGTGCGGAACGCGGCGACGCCCAGCCGCGGGACGGCCGGTGCGTACTGGTGCAGCAGCGCGATCCGCTCGTCGAGGGTGAGCCGGCCGAGCAGGTCGTCGACGCGCTCGCCGGTCGGCAGCGCGGGATCACGGAACGGAACCCCGCCGGTGGCGGGCAGGGACGGAGATCCCACGTGGCAAACCCCTAGAGAAGACTGATGCGAAGAGCATATCGTCGAAGCGCTTCGACGCTGACATTGAGCCCGGAGGGCTGTCAATAGCCCGAGGTGAAGAAAGTTTCGCTGCGTTCTCCCCCTTGTTTCGGCAGATACATGCCATTAGCGTTCGCCGCCGGGTGAAGCGCTTCGACGCTCTGAGGGAACAAGGGACGAACCAGCCGTGACAACGACAACCAGCCAGCAGTCACAGGGACCTGACGGCATACCGGAGGAGCGGCCGGCGGACGCCACCGTGACCAATCCCGTGATTCCCGGTTTCCACCCCGATCCCAGCGTCTGCCGCGTGGGCGACGACTACTACCTCGTCTGCTCCAGCTTCGAGTACTTCCCCGGCATCCCCGTCTTCCACAGCCGCGACCTGGTGCACTGGACGCAGATCGGCAACGCCCTCGACCGGCCGGGCCAGCTCCGCCTCACCGTCGGCACCGCGTCGTCCGGTGGCATCTACGCCCCCACCCTGCGCCACCACGACGGCCGCTTCTGGCTCATCGTCACGAACGTGGCCGAGGGCGAGGGCAACATGCTGTTCACCGCCACCGACCCCGCGGGGCCCTGGTCCGACCCGGTCCGTCTGCCCGGCGTCAAGGGCATCGACCCGGACCTCGCCTGGGACGAGGACGGCACCTGCTGGTGCACGGTCGCCGGGGTCTCGCAGGTCCGGATCGACCCGTACACCGGGGAGACCCTGGAAGCGCCCCGGCGGCTGTGGTCCGGCACCCCCGGCGCCCTGGCCCCGGAAGCGCCTCACCTGTACCGCATCGGCGAGTACTGGTACCTGCTCATCGCGGAGGGCGGCACCGAGCGCGGCCACGGCGTGTCGATCGCCCGCGGGCGCACCCCCGACGGTCCGTTCGAGCCGTGCCCGGCCAACCCGATCCTGACGCACCGCAGTACGGATCGTCCCGTCCAGAACACCGGCCACGCGGACCTGGTGCAGGGTCCCGACGGTTCGTGGTGGATGGTGCTGCTGGGCGTCCGGCCGCGCGGTGGCACGCCGGGCTGGCACGTGCTCGGGCGTGAGACCTTCCTCGCGCCGGTGACCTGGGCGGACGGCTGGCCCGTCGTCGGCGAGGTGGCGCCCGGCCTGCCCGCCCCGCCCTGGCCGCTCGTCCCCGGGCCGGTCGAGTCCGGCCGGGACGACTTCGACCTCGCGGATCTGCGGCCGTACTGGATCTCCGTGCGCAACCGCCCGGAGGCCCACTGCACCACCGAGGAGCGGACCGGCTGGCTGACGCTCCGCGCCCGGGGCGACGGCCTGGACGATCCGGACGTCGTCTTCGTCGGCCGCCGCCAGCAGCACCTGACCTGCCGGGTGCGGACCCGGATCGATCCGGCGCAGGGCCGCGGAGGTCTCGCCGTCCGGCTGGACGAGGAGCACCACTACGAGATCGAGGCGTCCGAGGGGGAGGTGCGCGTGCTCGCCCGCGTCGGGCCGCTGCGTACCGTCGTCGGGTCCCGGCCCGTGCCCCCGGGGCCCGTGGTCCTCGGCCTCCGTGTGAGCGACACCCCTCCGCGGGACGCCCGCACGGGGCCCGACACCCTCACGCTCGGCGTCGAGGAGCCGGACGGGACGTTCACCGTGCTCGGCACGCTGGACGGCCGCTATCTGTCGACCGAGGTCGCGGGCGGCTTCACCGGCAGGGTCATCGGCATGTACGCCTCGGCCGGCACGGTCCACTTCGACTGGTTCGACTACGAGCCGCTCGCCCCCTGAACCGGCCACGCGGTGACGGCCGCCCTCGCCGTCCCGGGCCGGCCCGCCTCCCCCTCGCCCCCTGCCTTCACCGACCCCCCACGGGCGGAACCCCCCGCTCGGCCAACGAAGAAAGGTCAGAGATGAAGGGAACACAACGCCCCGGCGGCCACCGCGGACGCGGTGCCGGACGGGTGCTCGGCCTGCTGCTGGCGCTGGTCGCCGCGATCGGGCTGACCAGCACCAGCGCCTTAGCAGCACCGAACCACGAGGAGGCGTCGGCGGGGCTGAGGACCCGGACGCTCAGCCCCGTGAGCGCGGTGGCTGCGATGCAGCCCAGCTGGAACCTGGGCAACACGCTGGACGCCATCCCGGACGAGACGTCCTGGGGCAACCCGCTGGTCACCAAGGCCCTGTTCGACACCATCAAGGCCGAGGGCTTCCGCAGCGTGCGGATCCCCGTCACCTGGACCGACCACCAGTCCGCCACCGCCCCCTACACGATCGACGCGACGTTCATGAACCGCGTCAAGCAGGTGGTCGACTGGGCCCTGTCCGACGGCCTCTACGTCGTGATCAACGTCCATCACGACTCGTGGCAGTGGATCTCCGCCATGCCCACCGACCACGACAACGTCCTGGCCCGCTTCAACGCCATCTGGAAGCAGGTCGCCGCGGAGTTCAGGGACTCCCCGCAGACACTGCTCTTCGAGAGCGTCAACGAGCCGCAGTTCAAGAACGTCGGCGACGCGCAGAGCATCCAGTACCTCGACGAGCTGGACACCTCGTTCCACGGCATCGTGCGCGCCTCCGGCGGCAACAACGCGACCCGGCTGCTGATGCTGCCCACCCTCTTCTGCAACGCCGGCCAGACCTACATGGACGCCCTGGTCAGCAAGATGACGGCGCTGAACGACACCAACCTCGTGGCCACCGTGCACTACTACGGCTGGTACCCGTTCAGCGTGAACGTCGCCGGCGGCACGCGGTACGACGAGACCGCGCAGAAGGACATGACCGACACCTTCACCAGGATCCGCGACACCCTCGTCGCCAAGGGAATCCCCGTCTACATCGGCGAGTACGGCCTGCTGGGCTACCCCGACCACACCCACCCCTCCCGCGTCGAACAGGGCGAGGCGCTCAAGTACTTCGAGCAGTTCGGCTACGCGGCCCGTACCGCCGGGGTGACCACCGCCCTGTGGGATCCCTACTCGTTCCTGAACCGCGACACGCTGCAGTGGCGTGACCCCGCCCTGATCGCGCAGATCAAGTCGAGCTGGACCACCCGCTCCGGCACCGCCTCCTCGGACCGGGTCTTCGTGCCCAAGTCCGGTGCGATCACGGCGAAGACGCTGACGCTGAACCCGAACGGCATCACCTTCAAGGGGCTGTGGCAGGGCGGCACCAAGCTCACCTCGGGCCGGGACTACACCGTCTCCGGCAACCAGCTCACCCTCACGGCCACCGCCCTCACCCGGCTGACCGGCGACCGCGCCTACGGGACCAACGCGACCGTCGAGGCCCGGTTCTCCAAGGGTCTGCCCTGGAAGATCTACGTGACCACGTACGACACGCCGGTCCTCACGAACGCGACCGGCACCACCGGTGGTCTCACCATACCCACGCAGTTCCGCGGCGACCTGCTGGCGACCATGGAGGCGAAGTACGCCGACGGCAGCAACGCCGGCCAGACCAACTGGACTCCGTACCAGGAGTTCAACGCGGCCTTCTCCCCCGACTATCCGGGCAACGCACTCCTGCTCACCCCGGACTTCCTCAACGCGCTGCACGACGGTGCGCCGGTGACGCTCACCTTCCACTTCTGGAGCGGAGCCACCGTGACGTACCAGGTGACGAAGTCCGGAAGCTCGGTGACCGGCACGGCCTCCTGACCGTCCGAGCCCCGGGTGCCGCCCCGGCACCCGGGGCTCTTCCCTGCCCGCTCAGTCCTTGGGCGGGGCCGTGCTCTCCCGGACGGTGAGCGTGGTCGCGATCTCCAGTCCGGCCTGGGGCACGGCCTCGCCACGGCCGAGGGCCAGCGCCAGCTCGGTGGCGGCCACCGCCATCTCGGCCAGCGGCTGGTGGACCGTGGTCAGGGGCGGGTCCACCCAGGCGACGGCCGGTACGTCGTCGAAGCCCACCACGCTGACGTCCTCGGGGATGCGCAGCCCGAGCTCGCGCGCCGCCTGGTACACGCCGAGCGCCTGCATGTCGTTGGCGGTGAAGACGGCGGTGGGGCGATCGGGCCGGGAGAGCAGATCGCGTGCCGCCAGGTAGCCGTCCTCCCGGGTGAGGAAGGTCTTGACCACCAGGTCCGGCTCCACGGGCAGGCCCGCCTCGGCGAGCGCCGAGGCGTAACCCGCCTGACGCGCACGGCAGAACGGGTGATCGGGGCCGTTGATCATGGCGATGCGCCGGTGTCCCAGTCCGGTCAGGTGCCGGGTCGCCGGCTGACCGCCCCTCCAGTTGGTGGCGCCGACGAACGGCACGTCGTCGGGGAGTTCCTCGTTGGGGTCGAAGACGACGAACGGGATGCCCTTCGCGGTCAGTTGTTCCCGCTCCGCCTCGGACAGCTGCGCCACCGACAGGACGCACTGCGGGCGCCGCCCCACGGTGTCGTCCATGGTCCTGGCGGGCGCGTCCTTGAGGCCGAACTCCGACACGAGGACACTGACCTTGTTCCTGCGGGCCACCCGCTCGACGCCACGGATGATCTCCACCGCCCACATGCTCTCCAGCTCGCGGAACACCAGCTCCACGAGGTTGCTGCGGTTCTTCGGCGGCTTGCGGTACCCGTACCGGTGGATGAGTTCCTCGACGCGGGCCCGAGTGCCGTCCGACACGCCGGGCCGGCCGTTGAGCACCTTCGACACGGTGGGGACCGAGACGCCCGCGGACTCGGCGATGTACGCGATGGTGACGGCCGCCGGCCCGCCGGCCCGCGCGCTCCGCTCCGCCGCCTCTTGGGCCTCTTCGGCCTCTTCGGCCTCTTCGGCCTCTTCGGCCTCTTCGGCCTCTTCGGCCTCTTGGGTCTCTTGGGCCTCTCCGACCTCTTGGGCTTCTTCGGTCGCTACCGTCTCTTCCGCCGAAGGTATTTGTGATCGGTTGTCCGGCACAGCCGCCTGTCCCCATCCCCTCGCCTGCTGAGGGCGTCATTGTGACACCGCTCGTCACCGAGGAGCCCGGCGGTCCTCAAGCCGCTCTCAAGCCGCTCCTCCCTTGTGTTCCGTGTCGTCGTCGACGATCTCCGCGTCGACCACGCCGTCGTCGTGCGGCCCGGTGTGCTCCGTGCCCGCGCCCGCGCCCGTGCCCGTGCCCGCGCCTCCGCCCGTGCCCGCGTCCGCCGCGGCCGACTGCTGCCCGGCCCGCTCGTACATGGCCTGGCCCATCTTCTGGCTGACGGTGGCGAGTTTCTCGACGCCGGTGCGCAGGGCGCCCGTCTCGGCGTTCTCCTTCAGCAGGGTCTTCAGCTCGCCGGTCGCGGACTCGACCTCGGACTTCGTCTCCGCCGGGATGCGGTCCTCGTTGTCGCGGAGGAACTTCTCGGTCTGGTAGACGAGTTGCTCGGCCTGGTTGCGGGTCTCGGCGGCCTCCCGGCGCCCCCGGTCCTCCTCGGCGTACTGCTCGGCCTCCCGCATCATGCGGTCGATGTCCTCCTTGGGCAGGGCCGAGCCGCCGGTGACGGTCATCTTCTGCTCGCGGCCCGTCGCGAGGTCCTTGGCGGAGACGTGCATGATCCCGTTGGCGTCGATGTCGAAGGCCACCTCGATCTGCGGCACGCCGCGCGGGGCGGGCGGCAGGCCGGTGAGGTCGAAGACGCCGAGCTTCTTGTTGTAGGCGGCGATCTCGCGTTCGCCCTGGTAGACCTGGATGCCGACCGAGGGCTGGTTGTCGGTGGCGGTGGTGAAGATCTCCGAACGCCGGGTCGGGATCGTGGTGTTGCGCTCGATCAGCTTCGTCATGATGCCGCCCTTGGTCTCGATGCCGAGGGACAGCGGGGTGACGTCGAGCAGCAGCACGTCCTTGACGTCGCCGCGGATGACGCCCGCCTGCAGGGCCGCGCCGACCGCCACGACCTCGTCCGGGTTGACGCCCTTGTGCGGCTCCTTGCCGGTGAGCTCCTTGACCAGGTCGGTCACCGCGGGCATCCGCGTCGAGCCGCCGACGAGGATGACGTGGTCGACCGCGGACAGCTGCACGCCCGCGTCCTTGACCGCCTGGTGGAAGGGGGTCTTGCAGCGGTCGAGCAGGTCCGCGGTGAGCTCCTGGAACTGGGCGCGGGTCAGCTTCTCGTCGAGGTGCAGGGGGCCCTCGGCGGAGGCGGTGATGTAGGGCAGGTTGATCGTCGTCTCGGACGACGCGGACAGCTCGATCTTGGCCTTCTCGGCGCCCTCGCGCAGCCGCTGCAACGCCATCTTGTCCTTGCCGAGGTCGATGCCGTACTGGCCCTTGAACCGCTTGACCAGGTACTCGACGATCCGCTGGTCCCAGTCGTCGCCGCCGAGGTGGGTGTCGCCGTTGGTCGCCTTGACCTCGATGACCCCCTCGCCCATCTCCAGCAGCGACACGTCGAAGGTGCCGCCGCCCAGGTCGAAGACGAGCACCGTCTGCTCCTCGCCCCGGTCGAGGCCGTAGGCGAGGGCCGCGGCGGTCGGCTCGTTGATGATCCTGAGGACCTTCAGGCCCGCGATCTCCCCGGCCTCCTTGGTCGCCTGCCGCTGGGAGTCGTCGAAGTAGGCGGGGACGGTGATCACCGCTTCCGTGACGTCCTCGCCCAGGTAGGACTCCGCGTCCCGCTTCAGCTTCTGCAGCACCCGCGCCGACAGCTCCTGCGCCTGGTAGCGGGTGCCGTCGACGGAGCCGTGCTCCGGGAAACGCCAGTGGGCGTCGCCCATGTGCCGCTTGACCGAACGGGCCGTGCGCTCCACGTTCGTCACGGCCTGCCGTTTCGCGACCTCGCCGACGAGCACCTCCCCGTTCTTCGCGAAGGCCACGACCGACGGTGTGGTCCTGGCCCCCTCCGCGTTCGCGACGACGGTGGGCTCGCCGCCTTCCAGGACGGCCACCACCGAGTTCGTGGTACCGAGATCGATCCCGACCGCACGTGCCATCTCCGTCCCCTTCCGCGAGGGCACTGCCACATTTCAAGCACAAAACTTGAGTGGGCCGTTGTCAATGCCACATGCCGCCGAGTACCCCGGGAACGCCGGTGCCGCGCCTCCCGATCGCGGGGAGGCGCGGCACCGGAGCGGAAGCGGGTCCGCGGGGCTCAGGCGAGCTTCGCCGACAGCGTGATCGTCGTGCCCGCGAGGGCCTGGCTGACCGGGCAGTTGGCCTTGGCGTTCTCCGCGGCGGCGACGAACGCGTCGTTGTCGATGCCCTCGACCGTGCCCTCGACGGTCAGGTGGATGCCGGTGATGCCCTCACCCGGCTGGAAGGTGACGTCGGCGGAGGTGACGAGCTTGGTGGGCGGGGTGCCGGCACCGGCCAGGCCGTGCGACAGCGCCATGGAGAAGCAGCTGGAGTGGGCGGCGGCGATCAGCTCCTCGGGGCTGGTCTTGCCGTTCGCCTGCTCGGCGCGCGACGGCCACGACACCGGCTGCTCGCCGATGCCGGAGGAGTCGAAGGTGACGACTCCGTTGCCCTCGAGCAGGTTGCCTTCCCAGACGGTGTGTGCGGAGCGCGTGGTTGCCACGGTGAATCCTTCCGAATTCCTGCTGTTGCCATTCCGGCTGTTGCTTGGGACACCATCCGATCACATTCCCGGTCGCCGCACCCGGAAGACCGGCCCACGGGCGGTGAACCGCAGCCGGCGTCGTGCGGGGCGGGGCGGGGCGGGGCCGCGTCACGGAACCCACGCGGGCGGCCGGTGGTTCTCAGGCGGCCCGCTCCTGCTCCCCGTTGCCGGTGAGGGGCACCTGGGGGCCGTCCGCCTCGCGCAGCCAGCGCCGCAGCACGTGGTGCACCTGCTCGGCGCCCACCAGCTCGCACCCCTCCCCGGCCGGCGCGGAGAAGACGAGCGGCGACAGCAGGAACGGCCTGCCCTGCGCCCCGCCGAGCCCGCCGTGCGAGCCGATCTGCTCCTCGAAGGCGAGGACCTCGCCGTCGGCCGGGTCGTGGAAGGAGTTGACCATGATGTCGGCGGCGTGCGGGAAGGAGTGGGTGCGGCGCACGGCGTCGGCGGCGCCGGGCCCGAACGCGGCCAGCGGACCCGGATCGTGTTCCAGCGATTCGAGCGGAAGCTCCGCGCCGTACGCGCCCAGCACCACCCCGCCGTGCTCCTCGCTGCGCACCAGCAGGAAGCCGATCCCGGGGTGGTTGGCGAGCGTGGTCAGCAGCGCCGGGTGACGGGCGTCGATCTCCTCCTTGGTCATCCGGTGCGGCACGTCCGGGAAGGACACCAGGCCGAGGTTGCCGGAGGCCAGCACGATCGGCTCCGAGCGGCGCCCCGAGAGCCGGTGCTGCTCGCCGCCCTCCTCGACGGGCCGGCGCAGCGCTGCCCGCACTGCGGCACGGGCCTCGGCGCCGCTGTGCGTACGCTGCGCCTTGCGCGGCACGGGCAGCCCGCAGCCGGCCCGCACCAGCTCGCCGAGGCCGAGGCCGTAGCGGGCGCGGAAGGTCTCGCCGGGGCTCTGGCCGTGGTCGGACAGGACGACGATGCGGTACGGCCGCGGGGCGTGCTCGGAGACCTTCTCGATCAGCGCGAGCGCCCGGTCCAGGCGTCCGAGGACCTTCTCGGCGTCCCGGCTGAGCGGGCCGGAGTGGTGCGCCACCTCGTCGTAGGCCACCAGGTCGGCGTAGATCGCGGTGCGCCCGGCGAGCATGTCGCCCATCACGGCGGAGACCACGACGTCGCGTTCCACGACGGTCGCGAAGGCGCGGACGAAGGGGTAGAGGCCGCCGCGCGAGACCCGTGGGCGCTGCTTGCGCAGGCGGGCCCGGGTGGACTGGCCGATCTCCCGGCCGGCCTCGGCGACGAACGACATGGCGGTGCGCACGGCGTTGGCCGGGTCGGAGAAGTACGCGAAGTAGCCCGCGCGGGACCGGTTCTCCCGGCCGCGGCGGCGGGTGGCTATGGACAGTACGAGGGCCTGCTCGTCCGCGCCGCCGCTGAAGAGGTTGCCGCGGCTCGCGCCGTCGGCGGTGAGCAGGCCGGTGTCGCCGGTGCGCGCCACGGCGCGGCGCTGGAGCTCGGCGGCGCTGGTCGGGCGGTTGCAGACCATCACCTCCCGGCTGTCCTTCTCGTACCAGCGGAACGCCGGGACGTCGTGGTTGGAGCCGTGCAGGATGCCGAGCTGGCTGGCGCCGGTCTGACTGGACCAGTCGGTGCGCCAGGGGGTGAGCCGGTGGGTGCCGTCCAGCCATCTGGCGACGGTGGGCGCCAGTCCCTTGCCGACGGCGTCCAGCAGCACGTCGTGGCCGACGCCGTCGAGTTGCAGGAAGACGGTGCCGGGGCTGGACGGGCCGGGCGGCCGGCGTCTTCCGCGGCGGTGGGCGAGGCGGTAGAGGCGGCGCCGGTAGGCGTCGTCGTCGCGGACGGCCAGTGCGCCGCCGGTGGCGGAGGCGACGGCGGACATCACCGCGGCGACGATGACGGCGGTCTCGGGCGCGGCCTCGCTGTCGCCGGAGGGGTTGATGCGCAGGGCGAGCAGCAGCAGCGAGCCGTTGAGGAAGAAGACCAGCAGCCCCAGCACGAGCGCCGGCACCAGCAGCAGGGCCCGGACCAGGAGCGGCCACACCAGCGCGGACAGCAGACCGAACGCGCCGGCGCCGAGCGCGGCCGTGACGGCGATCCGGGTGCCGCTGTCGCCGGTCGCGGACTGGAGCTGGAAGTCCGGCAGGATCCCGGCGAGCACGAGCATGGTGACGGTGGAGACGACCCAGACCGCGACGCTCCGCCCCACCTGACTGGCGATCCGCCGCCAACGCCCGCCACGCACGCCTGCCCACCTCACGTCCCGGCCCGCCCCCGCAGCGGGCCCCCACCCCTCCTACCCTGTCACACCCCCTCCGAGCCCCACCGCCCCTGGCACGGGCTCGACGGACGCTGGGACGTGGGCATGGGCATTCACACCGGCCCGGCACTGGCCCGGACTCGGCACCGCACGCGGACACGGCGGTGGGCCGCCGTGTTCCGGCACCGCCGGCGGGTGCGGCCACCGAGCCGCGGGGCTCGGCAGGCTCGGCGGGCTCGGCTGTCGGGCCGTAGGCCCTGACCGGACCCCGGGGCCCGCCGCCGAGCCGTGCGGCTCGGCTTCCGGGCCGCGGGCCCCGCTGCCGGTCGCGGGGTGCGGTGGCGGTAGTGGGGTCGCGGGGTCAGCGGCCGTCGTAGCCGGCTGTCGGCATGGAGAGGCGGCGGTGCACGCGGGCCTTCATCTGGGCGTCGTAGCGGGGCTCCGCCGAGCCGACGGTCTCCACCCGTACCCCGCGCCGCGCGCACTCCGCGGTGAACTCCTCCACGGACGACAGCGCGCTCTCCAGTACCCGCCGGCTCGGCGCGACGAACAGGTCGGTCTCCGGGCGGACCCCGTCCCACAGCACGCTGTGGTCCGGCCTGAGCCCCCGTACCAGCAGTTCGCGGGCGACGACGTAGCCCCGCTCGGCAGCCCAGCGCGCGCACATCGCGTGCTGGCTGCGGGAGTCCACCAGGAAGGGATCGGCGTCCAGCTCCTCGAGCGGCGTCAGACTCGCGATCGCCGTGACCCGCACCGGTCCCATGGTGTTCCCCTCACCTCCGGGTTTCGCCGCCGACCCTACTCCTGCCCGTAGGCTTCGGGGAGTCGCGCGAAGGAGGCAAAGAGGTGCCGGTGGAGGTCACCTGGTGGGGTCATGCCACCTGCACGGTCGAGGACTCGGGCGTACGGGTGCTGACCGATCCCCTGTTCGCCCGCCGGCTCGCCCATCTCCGGCGCCGCCGGGGCGCGCTGCCGCCGCCGGGCGCCTGGCGCGCGGACGTGGCGCTCGTGTCGCATCTGCACGCCGACCATCTGCACGTTCCCTCGCTGGAGCGGCTCGCGCCGGGCACGCGCCTGCTCGTGCCCCGGGGCGCACGACGGGCGGTGCCGGCGCTGCGCCGGCTCGTCCGGCTGCACGTCACCGAGGTCGCGCCCGGCGACGTCGTGCGGGTCCACGACCTGAACGTGCGTGCGGTGCCCGCGCGGCACGACGGGCGGCGGCTGCCGGTGGGCCCGCACCGCTCCCCCGCTCTCGGCTACGTCCTGGAGGGCGAGGCACGCACGTACTTCGCCGGTGACACCGGCCTGTTCGACACGATGGCGAAGGAGGTCGGCCCGGTCGACGTGGCGCTGCTGCCGGTCGGCGGCTGGGGACCGAATCTCGGCGATGGGCACCTGGACGCCGGGCGGGCGGCCGAGGCGCTGGCCCGCCTCGCGCCGCGCAGCGCGGTGCCCGTGCACTACGGCACCTACTGGCCGATCGGCATGGACGCCGTGCGCCCGCACGAGTTCCACACGCCCGGTGACGAGTTCGTGCGCCGGGCGGCCCAGCGCGCGCCCGGCGTGACCGTGCACCGGCTCGGGCACGGGGAGAGCGCCCGTCCGGAGGTCTCCCGGTGATCTGGCTGGCGGCGGCCCCCGCGACGGTCGTACCGCCCGAGTCGACGCAGCAGGCGATCGGGTATCCGTCACTGTTCCTGCTGGTGCTGATCGGGGCGCTGGTGCCGGTCGTGCCGACGGGCGCGCTGGTGAGCTCGGCGGCCGTGGTGGCCTTCCACCACACCGCGCCGTTCACGATGGCGCTGGTGTTCGCGACGGCGTCGCTGGCCGCGTTCCTCGGGGACATGACGCTGTACTGGCTGGGCCGGCGCGGCATGACGTCGAGGAACGGCTCGCGCTGGCTGGAGGCGATCCGGTCGCGGGCGCCGCAGGACCGGCTGGAACAGTCGCAGGCGAAACTGGCCGACCACAACGTGGCCGTGCTCGTGCTGTCGCGGCTGGTGCCGGCCGGCCGTATCCCGGTGATGCTGGCCTGTCTGATGGCGCGCTGGCCGGTGCGCCGTTTCGCCCGCGGCAACGCGCCGGCCTGCCTGGCCTGGGCGGCGACCTACCAGCTGATCGGCGTCCTGGGCGGGTCGCTGTTCAACGAGCCGTGGCAGGGCGTGCTCGCGGCGGTCGCGCTGACGGTGATACTCAGTGTGGTGCCGAGCGTGTGGAGGCGGGTGCGCGGCAGCGCCCGGAAGACGCGGACCTGACGTCACCCGGCGACCGCCCTCCGCCCTCCGTCTCCTTCTTCGGCGACCGCCGCCGGACGGCCCGGAGCCGCGGACCTCGCCCGACCTGCTCGATCAGGGCAGCACCCGTGAACCGCCCACGGGCAGGTCCCACAGGTCCGCGCGGTCCAGGCCCGCCTTCTCCCAGGCCGCGAGCACGCGCGTGAGCGGTTCCAGCACCGGTTCCGCCGACAGCACGAACGTGCCCCAGTGCATCGGCGCCATCCGGCGGGCGCCCAGGTCCCGGGCGGCCCGTACCGCCTCCTCCGGGGCGCAGTGGACGTCGCTGAGCCACCAGCGCGGGTCGTAGGCGCCGATGGGCAGCAGGGCGAGATCGATGCCGGGGTAGCGCTGTCCGATCCGGGAGAACCAGTGGCCGTACCCGGTGTCGCCGGCGAAGTACACGCGCTGTCCGTCGGAGGCGGTGAGGACCCAGCCGCCCCACAGGCTGCGGCAGGTGTCGGTCAGGGTGCGCTTGGACCAGTGGTGGGCCGGCACGAAGTCGAAGCGCACCCCGTCCAGTTCGGCCGCCTCCCACCAGTCCAGCTCGGTGACGGCGGTGAACCGGCGGCGGTGGAACCAGCCGCCGAGTCCGGCCGGCACGAACACCGGGGTGTCGCGCGGGAGCCGGCGCAGGGTGGGGGCGTCCAGGTGGTCGTAGTGGTTGTGGCTGATGACGACCGCGTCGACGCGCGGCAGTTCGCTCCAGGGGATGCCCACGGGGGTGATACGGGCCGGGGTGCCCAGGATGCGGCGGGACCACACCGGGTCGGTCAGGACGGTCAGCCCGCCGATCCGCACCACCCAACTGGCGTGCCCCGCCCAGGACACGGCGACCGTGCGGGCGTCGACGCGGGGCAGCGGGGCGGGTTCGACGGGGATGAGCGGGATGTCGACGAGGCTCTCGCGCGTGGGCCGTATCGCACCCTCGCGGGCGAAGCGGGCCATGGCCTTCAGGCCGGGCAGCGGGGCGGTCAGACGGTCGTGGAACGTCCGCGGCCACACGCGGCGCTCGGCCAGCGGCCGGGGTTCGGCGAGCGGCGGGGAGGGCGCCGCGAGAGGGGGCGTGGGGAGCGACGGGGACCGGGGCGGAGCGAGAGCCGGGGACCGGGAGGGAGAGAGGGCGGAGGAGTGGGTCGGAGAGAGGGCCGTGGAGCGGGTCAAGGGGTGGGGCGAGGGGTGGGGCGACGCCGGATCGTCGTCCTCCCGGCCGGGCGTACTGGTGGTGGTGGTCGACTCGGACTGTTGCGTCATCGAGGAGGCTCCCATCGCTGAGCGTCGTCGCGGAGATCGTCGAGGACCGATTCCACTCGGTTCAACGCGCGTTGCACGTGTGGCAGTTCCAACGGCGTGGGTGAGCTGAGGCATTCCGCGCGCTCCGCCTGAGTGCCCCCCAGCAGGGGACCGGTGGACAAGCGGACGCGCAGTTCGTCGAGTTCGTCGCCGAAGCGGTGGCCGCCCGGGGCGGGCATGGCTAGCCGGGCGGTGAGGAAGTCCTCCAACTCCTGTGCGTCGCCGACTCCGCGGGCGGCGAGCGCGGAGCGCAGCGGGCCGAGGTCGGCGTACAGGTACCGGCCGGCCTGCGGGGGCCGGGCCAGGGCGCCCGCGGCCACGACCGCCGCGTGCAGGGCGGCGGCCACGCGCGCGTGCAGCCCTACGGCGGCTGCCATGTGCGCGGCGACGGGCTCGGGCTCCCGCAGCGCGTAGGCGGCCGGGGCGGCGACGGGTCCGGCGACGCGGGCGCCGAGCGCGGTCAGCACGTCGAGCACGCGCGCGTGCAGGCCGTGCCCGTCCGCGCCGGCCGGGAAGCGGGCGATCGCGGCGGGCCAGGCCGGCGGGAGCAGGGCACCGGCCAGGTCGGCGACGACGGTGACCCGTTCGGGAAGCATCTCCGCCGGACTGAGCACGACGGTGTCGTGCGGGGCGTGCAGCGTGTCGCGCCAGGTCTCGTCGCTGACCAGGTGCAGGCCCTCGGCCGCGGCCGCCTCGGCGCACTGGTGCAGCAGTTCGGGCGGTGCCACCGTCGCCGTGGGGTCGTCGGCGACGGACAGCACCAGCAGCCGCGGGTCACCGCCCTCGGCGCGCACCCTGCGGACGGTCTCCAGCAGGGCGTACGGATCGGGCACGCCGCCGCTCTCGGCGGGCGTCGCCACGTGGAAGACGCCTCTGCCCAGCAGGCGCGCGTACGGCGCCCACCAGGCCGCGCAGGGCCGGGGCACCAGGACGTCGCCGCCCAGCGCGGCGGTCAGCGCGAGCAGCAGGGCGGGGGCGCCGGGTCCTGCGGCGACCCGTCCGGGCTCGACGGGCAGTCCGCGCCGCTCCCAGTAGTCGCAGGCGGACCGCAGGAGTTCCGGGCCGCCGCCGACCGGTTCCTCGTCGGCGCGTTCGGCGGCGGCGGCGAGTACGGCGGTGAGCTCGGGCGGCACGGGCAGTCCGTCCTCGGGAAGCCGCGGCCCGTACCGGACGGGGCCGTGGCCTTCCCCGTCCGTCCACCGCATGCGTGCCTCCGCGCAGTCCTGGCGCCGTGTCCGGTGCCGTGTCCGGTGCCGTGTCCATGGCCGTCGGACCGGTCTTTCGGGCCGTGCCCGTGCCACGGGTGCCCGCGTGCTGCTCCTGCGGTACGAGTCGTGCCCTCGGGCTGTGAGTACCCAGGGTGGCGCCGGACCATGGCCGTCGGCGCGGATGGCGCCCGTCACACGAGCCTCCGGGGCACCTGGCGTGGACCGGGCTGGGCACCGGGCGGGGCACCGGGCGGGTCAGCCCTTCGTCGCGGAACGCCGGAACAGCAGCCGGTGCGCGGCGGCGCCGAGCGCGCCCGCGATCAGGACACCGCCGGCGACCAAAACGGGCACGGATCCGCTGAAGGCGCCGCCCTCGCCGGCCTGCACACCGCCCCAGGACCCCGGGCGACGGCTGCCGTCGCCGATCACCCGGAACGTCGCGCTCCACGCCGCGCCCTTCCCGCCGGGCCGCGCCGGACAGGTGCCCTCGACGGCCCACGTGGAGCCGTGCTCTCCCCCGCCCGGACCGCCGTCGGCCGAGGAAGGGCGCTCCTCCTCGGGGCGCCCCGCGGCGGAGTGCCCGTCGCCCGGATCCCCGTCCGTGGGCTCCTGGGCTGAGGGTTCCTTCGCCCCGGGCTCCTTCGCGGCGGGCTCCCTCGCTGCGGGGTCCTGGACCGACTGGTTCTGGGCGGCCGGGTCCTGGGCCGTGGCATCCCCCTCCGCGGGGTCCTGGGCGCGGGAGGTGCGGGACGCGGCCTCGCCTGCGGGTGCCTCAGGGCCTGCGGCCGCGGCCGTCTCCGGAACGTCCTCGCCCGTGACGTCCTCGCCCGTGACGTCCTCGTCCGCGCCACCGTCGTCCGGCACGTCCCCGTCCGGCACGTCCCCGTCCGGCGACGCGTCCGGGACGTCGGCGGTCGTGGGGGGCTCCACGTCGGCTTCGGCCGTCCGGCCGGCGGTGGAGGGGGCCTTCTGGTCCGTGGAGCGCTGGCCGCCGAGGGCCCCGGAGGAGTCCTCGCCCGTCGCCGGGCCCTTACCCGCCGGGTCCGCGCCCGCCGGGTCTTGACCAGCCGGGTCTTGACCAGCCGGGTCTTGACCGGCCGGGTCCTTCCCCGCCGGGTCCTTACCGACCGGATCCTTCTCCCCCGGATCCTTCTCCCCCGGCTCCTTCTTCCCCGGCTCCTGCTCCCCCGGCTCCTTCTTCCCCGGCTCCGCCTCCCCCGGGTCCCTGCCCGCGGAGCCCTCGTGCGACGGGTCCTCCGCCGTGGCGTGCGGGTCCCGGTCCCGGAGTTGCTCAGCGGACGCGATGCGGGCGACTCCGCGGTAGACGGGGCCGGACTTTCCGGTGCCGGTGCCGGGAACCCGGTGCAGCTGGACCCTGCGCTCGGCGAACGCCTGCGAGACGGCGTCGAGGGTGGCGGGCGCGATCCCGCCGGTGGGGTCGCAGGAGACCGAGACGGTGACGCTGCCGCCCGGCGAGACGGTGCTCGGGCTGACCTGTGCCGTCGGATCGGCGAGGGCGGTCGAGGCGGCGGCGCCCAGCGTGGCGCCGGTCAGCGCGGCGACGGACAGGACATGGGCGGTGCGGCGCATGGGACGGGCTCCTTCGAGCGACGACTGCGGTGAGGGCACGCCGGTCGGTGCCCCGCAGCCATCACAGCCCGCCCGGCGGCCCGGCGCGCGCGGCCGGGCACCATTCGCGGGACGGCAGGGGCCGTGCGGGTGACGGCCCGTGCCGGTGCGGCCTACGCGGCCGTCTCGCGCATGATCTGCTCCCGCATCCGGTTGCAGCACCGGCTGATCAGCCGCGACACGTGCATCTGGGAGATCCCCAGCTGCTCGGCGATGCTGCTCTGCGTCATGTCGCCGAAGAACCGCATGTAGAGGATGGCCCGCTCCCGCTCGGGCAGCGCGGCCAGCCGGGGCTTGACGGCCTCGCGGTCGATCACCGTGTCCAGCGCGGGATCGTACGAGCCGAGGGCGTCGCCGAGGGAGTAGCCGTCCTCGCTGCCGGGCAGTTCCGCGTCGAGGGAGAGCGCGGTGAAGCTGTCCAGCGCCTCCATGCCGACCAGCACGTCCTCCTCGCTCATGCAGGCGTGCTCGGCGATCTCGGCGGCGGTGGGCGGGCGGCCCGGGAGCGTCTGCGACAGGTCCTGGGAGGCGGCGCGGACGCGGTTGCGCAGGTCCTGGACGCGGCGCGGCACGTGCAGGGTCCACATGTGGTCCCGGAAGTGCCGCTTGATCTCACCGGTGATGGTGGGCACGGCGTAGCTCTCGAAGGCGTGGCCGCGGTCGGGGTCGTAGCGGTCGACGGCCTTGACCAGGCCGAGGGCCGCGACCTGCCGCAGGTCCTCGTAGCTCTCGCCGCGGCTGCGGAACCGTCCCGCGAGCCGTTCGGCCATCGACAGCCAGGCCTCGACGATCTCCCCGCGGAGGGCGTCGCGCCGCGCGCCCGCGGGCAGCGCGCGCAGCCTGCGGAAGTCCTCGGCGGTGTCGGGGGCGTCGTCGTGCGGGTGGTGCTTCGCGCTCACTCGAATGGGCATGTTGCGTAGCAACTCCCTGGTCAGTGCTCTCGGTTGGACGGTCACCGGGGGAGCGCGGCCGGGACCGGGACAGGGCCCGTCCGGCCGGGTCGGCGGATCGCCGTTCCCACGGACGTGCCTCCTGTCCGAAGCACATCAGGTTCGACTGCCCACGCCTTCGCGCCGCAAACACCCGCGTCGGGTTTTCCGCGTGCCCACGGGTTTTCCGCGCCCCGACGGGGTGACTCGGGACGCAGCCGAACGCGGTGAACGCTGTCCGTAACCATGTCGAGCCCGGGAGGTCCGCACATGAGCACCAAGGTCTCCGACCACGTCCTGCAACGGCTGCGGGAGTGGGGTGTGGAGCACGTCTTCGGTTACCCGGGGGACGGCATCAACGGCTTGCTCGCGGCGTGGGGCCGGGCCGGGAACCAGCCCCGTTTCATCCAGTCACGGCACGAGGAGATGTCCGCGTTCCAGGCCGTCGGCTACGCCAAGTTCAGCGGCCGTCTCGGCGTCTGCGCGGCCACCTCGGGACCGGGTGCGATCCACCTGCTCAACGGCCTGTACGACGCCAAGCTCGACCATGTGCCGGTGCTCGCGATCGTCGGCCAGACGCACCGCACGGCGATGGGCGGCTCGTACCAGCAGGAGGTGGACCTGCACAGCCTGTACAAGGACGTCGCCTCGGAGTTCGTGGAGACGGTGACGGTCCCCGAGCAGCTGCCGAACGTGCTGGACCGGGCGATCCGCACCGCGTACGCCCGGCGCTGCCCGACGGCGGTCATCATCCCCGGCGACGTGCAGGAGCTCGACTACTCGCCGCCCACGCACGAGTTCAAGATGGTGCCGTCCAGTCTGGGCCGCAGCGCCTGGACGGCGGTCCCCGCGGAGGAGCCGCTGCTGCGGGCGGCGGAGATCCTCAACTCCGGCGAGAAGGTGGCGATCCTGGTCGGCCAGGGCGCGGCCGGGGCGCGCGCCGAGGTGGAGCGGATCGCCGGCCTGCTGGGGGCCGGGGTGGCCAAGGCGCTGCTGGGCAAGGACGTCATCGGCGACGAACTCCCCTTCGTCACCGGCGCGATCGGGCTGCTGGGCACCCGCCCGTCGTACGAGCTGATGCGGGACTGCGACACCCTGCTGACCGTCGGATCGTCCTTCCCCTACACGCAGTTCCTGCCGGAGTTCGGCAAGGCGCGCGGGGTGCAGATCGACATCGACCCGCACATGGTCGGCATGCGCTACCCGTACGAGGTGAACCTGGTCGGCGACGCGAAGGCGACCCTGGAGCGGCTCATCCCGCTGGTCGACGAGGGCCGTTCGCGCGACTGGTACGACACCGTGTGCGCGAACGTCGCACGGTGGCACGAGGTGATGGAGCGGCGGGCGGGCCTGTCGGCCGACCCGATCAACCCGGAGTACGTGGCCCGCGCCCTGGACCCGCTGCTGCCGGAGAACGCCATCGTCAGCTCCGACTCGGGCTCGACGGCCAACTGGTACGCGCGTCACCTGACGATGCGGCCCGGCATGCGGGGCTCGCTGTCCGGCACGCTCGCGACGATGGGCTGCGGAGTGCCGTACGCGATCGGCGCGAAGTTCGCCCACCCGGACCGGCCGGCGATCGCGCTGGTCGGGGACGGCGCGATGCAGATGAACGGCATGGCGGAGCTGATCACGGCGGCCAAGTACCGCGAGCTGTGGGACGATCCGCGGCTGGTGGTGGCGGTGTGGAACAACCACGACCTCAATCAGGTCACCTGGGAGATGCGGGCCATGGAGGGCTCCCCGTCCTTCCTGCCCTCGCAGGAGCTGCCCGACGTGCGGTACGCGGCGTTCGCCCGCTCCCTGGGCCTGACCGGCGTCCGGGTGGAGAAGCCCGAGGACGTCGAGGCGGGCTGGCGGGCCGCGCTGGAGGCCGACGGCCCCGCGGTGATCGAGTTCCTCACCGACCCGGCGGTGCCGCCGATCCCGCCGCACGCGACCTGGGAGCAGATGGAGGCGACGGCCGCGTCGATCCTCAAGGGCGACACGGACCGCGGCTCCATGGTGAAGCAGGGCTTCAAGGCGAAGGTGCAGGAGTTCCTGCCGGGCCGTGAGAAGAGGCAGGACAAGAAGCAGGGAGAGAAGGCCAAGAAATAGGGAAAAGGCAGGGACGGCTGGCAACTGCCGTACGGCAGCGGGCGGTTCAGCGGCGCGGAGAACACCGGCGGGGGCCGGTGGCGCCGTGGACCGCCCGCTGACGTGCCCGCCCGCCCGCGATTGCCGCCGGTAGCCGGTTCCCGTCGCGCCGCTCTTCAAACGCCCGCTCGGCTGAACACCCCCATCGGATGAACTAGCAGGCTGCGCCTTTCCCGGGTCCCCGGCTCGGTGAGATGACAGGAGTCATCACACGGAGAAAGCCGACCGGCGGCCATTCGCCGAGGCCACTCCGCGCAACAGGCTCTCACCCGCCCTGTTGCCTCTCACGAGTTCACCGGATTCCCGCCGGCATTCCCGACGTCCCGGCCCGTGCGGCCGGGGATGCCGGAGATCGCGGGCATCGGGGTCCCGTCCGCGTCTGGAGAGAGATCGATGAGCGCAGAACCCGGCGCAGAACCCGGCGCAGCACCGTCACCCGGTCATCCGGTCATCGCGCGCGTTCAGTACGACAACGACTTCCTGACCGTCTTCTGGGCCGCCGGTCACCACCCGGCGGCGACGTACCGCGTGAAGGTGCTCGGTGACGCGCTCCCGGTCGCCGAGGTGTCCACCGGGCCGGGCAACTCCGCGCGCCTGCCGATCGAGTTGGCTCCGGGCCGGGAGTACGAAGTGACCGTGCGGATGTCCGCAGAGGGCGCACCGCCCCTGTGGTCGGCGCCGGTGCCGGTCACCGCCGACGTGGTCACCGTGGAGCGGGCGGAGACCGATCCGGCGACCGGCGCGCTGACCCTGTCGTGGCAGGCGGCCGAGACGGACGAGTTCCGGATCCGGGTCACGCTGAACGGCACCCCCCGCGAACCGGAGTCCGTCGCCACCGGCCGTTCCACGGTCCTGGACCCCCTGCCGCCCGGTGCCGCCGCGACCGCCGCGACCGCCCGCGTCCGCCGCCGCGGCGACGCGCTGAGCATCGGTCCCTACGGTCCCGCCGTGGTGCTGCCGACGCGGCGCCCCGACGTGCTCGCCGCCAAGTTCGCCGCCGGCACCCTGTCCACCACCTGGACCGCCGTGCCCGCGGCCGACGGCTACCGGGTCAGCGTGCTGCACCGCGGGCGGGTGACCTACGAGTCCCGGGTCCCGGCGTCGACGACGACGTTCCACGCGATCCCCGGTATCAGCGACGAGATGGACTGCTCGGTCGTCGTGCAGGCGTTCACCGCCGTCGGCTCCGGCCCGCCGTCCCTTCCTCTTCCGGTGCTGCACGTGGCCCCGAGGGTGACGGCGGTCCGCTCGGACGGGACGCTCCTGACGGTCGGTGTCGTGCCACCGCCGGGGCTGGCGCCGACCGCCTACGACGTGACCCTGTCCCGTGACGGCACACCGGTGCACAGCGCGTCCCTCACCGCCGCGGCCCGCCTGTCGCTGCCCGTTCCGCAGCCGCCGGCGCCGGGGGCGGCGTACACGGTCTCGGTACGCGCCCGGTCCGGGCGGTCGACCGGACCGGCGACGACGGCGCCGGTCGTGCCGGCCGCTCCGTCGATCACCGCCGTCACCTGCGGCGAGCGGCTGGTCGTCACCGCTTCGGCGAGCGGACTGCCGCAGGGCGCCCGGGTGGAGGCGGTGCTCCGCGCCGACGGCGCGGAGGAGCGTCCTCGGCGGGTGGGCGCCGACGGCACGGTCGACTTCCCGCTCCCCGACGGCCCCGGTCCGGCCACCGTCGCGGTCCGCGCGGTCGACGGCGTCGCCACCGGTCCCTGGTCGGCGCCGGTCACCGTTCCCACCGCGCCGGTGCGGTTCACGCTCGCCCAGGCCGACGGCGGCCGGGTCCGCCTGGCGTGGACAGGTGCGCCGGACGCGACGTACCGCGTCACCGTGGGCGACACCGCCGTCGTGACCCGGGGCCAGAGCGCCGAACTGCCCGCCACCGCCGACGCGGCCACCGTCGCCGAGGTGTCGGGCGTGGCCACCGGGCCGCCCACCGCCGTCGCCCTGGTCACCTCGGCCCCGCAGATCGTGCGGGCCGCAGTCGACGCGAACCGCCGCGTCACCCTGGCGTGGACGGTCTCCGGGCTGCCGCTGATGACCGGTGTGCAGCCGGTGGTCCGGTGGGACGGCGCCGAGGTCACGCTCGACACGCAGCGGCCGACGACCAACCCCATCGTGCTCACCCTGCCGGACGACATCCCCAACTCCGCCAGCGTCGCACTGCGCGGCCTCACCCTCACCGGCACCAGTCCGTCGGGCAACTCCGTCGCCCTGCTGACCGTCGCCCCCACCGGGCTGCGGGTGTCGTACGACGGGGCGGTCGTGACGGCGGCCTGGGACCCGGCCCGCAACCCGCTGGTCGACCGGTACGCCGTGTCCGTCACCGCCCCGGGCGAGCCGGAGGTCCTGGTGACCACCGCCGAACCCCGCGCCCGTGTCACCTACGCGCCGGCCGCCGCGCTGCCCACCGAGGCGGTGGTGACCGTCGCGGCCATGGCCGGCGGCATCGCGCGCGGCCTGCCCAGCGCTCCCGTCGCGGTGTTCGAGCGGGCGCTGTTCGCCGGCGCGGCACGCATCGCGCCGCAGCCGGGCCCGGCGCTGGCGCCCGCGGACATCACGCTCGCGCTGCCGGAACTGTTCGCCACCCCGCTGACCTCGGCCGTCGCCCTGCCGCTGGGGCTCACCCTCGCCCCCAGCCCGTCCACGCCACACCCCTGCACGCTGCGGGTCCCGGCGAACAGCCCGGTGTGGGACTTCACCCACCGGCCGGACCTGGTGACGCAGTGGCCGGCGCTGCTGGCGCGCCTCCAGACCCTGGGCATCACCCCGTACGGGGTGGCCGCGCTGTCGGAGGCGGTGTCGCGCTCCCTGCCGCAGACCTTCCCCGAGACCCTCTACCTGGCCTACGGCCTGCGCTTCGACAACGGCTGCCTGGACCTGCGGCCCGGCGTGATCCTGCGCGTGGAGTACGAGGGCTTCCAGGTGGTGTCCGGCTCCCAGGGCACCGCGCTGTCCGGGTACGTCACCACCGCCTCCGCCGACTACGAGGTCACCGCCCACGACCGCTCGGGCAGGTGGACGAGCGGCCTGGACGCGTTCCTCGCCGCACTCACCCGGCAGGGCGTCGTGGTACCCGATCCCACCGGGCCGGTGCCCGGCCAGCTGTACGGCGGCGGCGGGGTCCTCGACCTGTTCGCGCCGACGCTGCAGCAGCCGTTCACGCGCCTGGTCTACCCGCCGACCGTGCTGCCGGCCACGTCGCCCGGCTCGCTGTTCCCGCAGCAGCACCCGGTGCTCCTGGCGGCCGCCACGCCGGACGCGCTGGACGCGGCCACCGAGAACGTCCGGCACCGCAATCCGCCGGGTCCCGGCGCGGCCGCGGCCTACTTCCGCGGCCGTGCCACGGTCCGCGCCCTGGTCCGCGTCACGGTGGACGGCGCACCCCGCGAGGTGCCGCTGGGCACCACCCTGGGCGACGTGCTGGCGGGCGCCGCCCGGCGGCCCCCCGCGTTCACGCTGCCGCCGGGGCCGGTGACGCTGCGCCGGCCGCGTGCCGCAGCGGTTGCGGCGGACGGACCGGCGGACGGACCGGCGGACGACTGGCGGGTCGTCCTCGGCTGGCCGGATGTCGCCCCGGCCGCGCTCGACCTGCCGCTGCTGCACGGCGACCGCGTCGACACCGTGGCGGGAGACCTGCCATGACCGAGCCGGTCTTCACCCGCGCCGGCACGACGCGCCTGTACTGGGCCGACCCCGCCGACCCGGTGGCCGCGTTCCGCGCCTCCGACCCCGACGCGCTCGGCGCGACGGCGACCCTCACCCGCACCTGGCAGGACACCGGCGGCTGCTACGTCTTCCTCGGCGCGCCGGCCGCCGACGCCACCGCACTGGCCGCCGCGCTGACGACCTGGCTGGGCTTCTTCCCGCCGACGGCCGCGCCGCGCTTCGTCTGGCTCCCCGACCCGGACGCGCCGCCGACCGCGTGGGCGGCGACGGCCATGACCGGGCAGCCCGGGCCCGGCTCCGCCTGGACCGGCCACGGCGCGACGTTCCAGCTGGCCGAGTACCAGCTCACCGTGTCCGGCGGCAGCACGGTGGCACCGGCCGAGACCGCCGCCGGCTGGGGGTTCTCCGTCGCCGACACCGCGACCTGGCCCGCCGCCGCGCTGTACTCGCCGACCGACCTGTTCCCCGCGCGGCCGGGCACCACGCTGCTGAGCATGGACGCCGGCCGCACCGGCACCTGGCGGCTGGTCACCGACTCCCCGGCCGGCAGCGACGCGTTCGCCCGGCTCGGCGCGGAGATCCGGTTCTTCCTGCCGGGCGCCGACGGCCAGGCGGAGACCGTGCGCTTCCCCGTGCTGCGCCAGGCGGCCGACGCCGGCCTCGCCCTGTACGCGCAGATCGATCCGCTGCGGCCGCTGGACGGCGAGCGCACCCGGCTCGGCCTGCTGCCGTGGTCGCCGGGCGGCGACGTGCCCGGCGCGCTGCCGTCGGGCCACGCCACCGTGCTGGGACACGACGTCACCCTGCGCCCGCTCGCCCCGGACGCGGGCGGCCCGCCGGGGCTGGTGTTCGCCGTCGCGCCCTACCTGGTCGGCGAGCCGGTGAACGCCGGCCTGTATCTGGTCCCGTCCGGTCCGTTCGCCGTCGACGCCGGGCCGGACGGCGGGCGGGTCATGTGCGGCGCCTCGGCGCTGGAGTACCTGGGCGTCCCCGCCGAGGGGTGCGTGCTGACGTACGAGCCCGGTCATCCGGCATACGCGCCGCGGGACGCGGCGGCGGGCGGTCCGCTCACCTCGCTGGGCACCACGTCCTGGGTGCGCGTCGCGCCGCCGCCCGGCACCGCGGGCCTCACCTACTACAGCCAGCCGGAGGACGCGCCCCTGCACACCGACCCCGTCGGCGGCGCCGAGGCGGACGGCGGTGTCCGGCTGCTCGGCTACCACGAGGTGCCGGCGGCCGACGCGAGCCGGGCGGCCTTCCCGATGGCCCCGTTCCGCGCCCTCGCCCCGGAGTCGGTCGCGTCGGCGCTCGAGGTGGAGCGCGGCGCGGTCGCGCCCGCCCGCCGCGCGGCGCTGCTGCCGGCCGGGGCGACGGGCGTCGGCGAGGACGACGCAGGCGAGTCGGGTGGCATGGGCGACTCGGACGACTCGGCTGACTCGGCTGACTCGAGTGACTCGCGTGACTCGGCTGACACGGGTGGCTCGCGTGACTCGGCTGACTCGGGCGACGAGACCATCGCCGTCACCCCGCAGGGGCTCGCCGTCGGTCTGGCCGCGGACCAGAGCTGGAACTGGCTCGGCATCGGCCACAGCGGTGATGCGTCGGCCGCCCTGCCGGACCTGCGGTTCACCTCCGTGACGGGCCCCTTCCGGCAGGCCATGCAGACCAACGACCTGTTCCTGGTCCTGGGCGACCCGGCCGAATTCCACCGCTTCGGCTCGGTCCCCTACCTGCTGACCACCGCCGATCTGGACATCATCGCCACCGTCACCGCCGACCGCGGCGGCGTGCGGCCGGAGGTGCTGGCCGCGGTGCGCGGCCGGCTGGCCGACCGGGAGTACGCGACGCGGCCGGAGTTCACCGAGGCGCTGACCGCCGCGTCACCGGACATCACCCCCGAGGAGACCCAGGTCTTCCTGCGCCACGGCGGGCAGCTCACGCCCGTGGTCGGCGGCTGGCCGTTCCGGCTGAGTCCGGACAACTGGCGCGACGGCACCTTCCTCATCGTCAAACTGGGCCTCGGCCGGGCCGTCGGCGAACTCGTCGAGGACATCCCGTCCTGGGCGTGGCCCGAGGCGGCGGCCGGCCCCGGGCACGCGGCGGACGCCCGGGCGGCGATCCGCGCGGTGATCGAGGCGGCCCGCCGGGAGCCGGCCGACTCGCCCTACGGCGACTTCGTCAGGGTCGTCGACGACCCGCGGTGGACGGGGATCCTGGCGCTGTCGGCCGACGTGCCGCTGGAGCGGCTGCCCGCCGAGCTCCAGATGCTGGCCGCCGGCATCGACCCCACGGCGTTCGCCGCGCACCACGTCGGGATGTCCCTCACACCGTTCCGCATGGCGGACGGGCAACTGGTCTTCCAGCGCTCGTCGATGTTCGGACTCATCGACCACCGCAACCCCGAGGACCAGTACTTCACGGAGAACATCGCCTACGCGTTCCGGGTGCTCAGCCTCACCGTCGGGGTGCGCAACACCCTCGTCACCACCTTCACCAGTCGCGCCGAACTGCTGGTCAACCGCCTCTTCGGCGCCCCGGCGCGGCTGCTGCCCAGCACGCACGGCAACAACGTCGTCCTCGACGGCGCGCTCCAGCGCCAGCAGCTCCCCGACGGCACGGCACACGACGCCTACGTCTTCGCGGCGACCGGGGAGAACGCCTTCCTGCTCGACGGCCCCGTCCTGGGCGGCGTCCAACTGCTGTCCACCCGGCTGGTCACCGCCAAGCCCGCCGACCCCGCGGCGAAGGACGCCACGGTCCGGGCGGTGTTCCTCCTCGGCGGCAATCTGCGCTTCCACGAACCGGAGGGCTTCGACCCGTTCTGCTGGGGGGAGCAGAGCGCCTCGGGTGAGGACGGCTATCTGCGGTTCGACGGCCTGGGCATCGAGATGTCGTTCACGCTGGGCGACCCGGCGGGGTCCACGGTCTTCACCCTGCGGGACGGCGACCTGTCGTTCGACCCGGCGCACAGCAAGGCCCGCCCGGAATCGCTGGTCAACCGCTTCCCGATCCGTCTCGACGGGCTGATCGCCACCCCGGACCCACGACTGGCCCAGGGCGCCCCGCCGGCTCCGCGGACACCGGCCGACCTCGGCTACGTGTCGGCCGGCGCTCCCCTGGAGCAGTCCGTGCTGACGCAGCCCTGGTACGGCCTGGACTTCACGATCGACCTGGGCACCCTCGGCGCGCTCGCCGGCGCGGAACCGCTGGCGCTGAAGGTCCTCGCCGCGTGGAGCCCGGGCGGCGGGGAGCGGGAACCGGGCCTGTACCTGGGTGTGCGGCTGCCGGGCGCGGACGGCCTGCTCGGGGTCAGTCTGCCGTTGCAGGGCGTGATCAAGATGGGCTTCCGGTCGGTGGAGTTCCACGCCGACGACCCACCCGGCGGCCCGCGCTCCTACACGCTGCGGCTGCGCGACTTCGCGCTACGGCTGCTGGGACTGGCGTTCCCACCGGGCCACAACGACGTGGTGCTGTTCGGCAACCCCGACCAGAGCGGCCCGGCCAAGGTCGGCTGGTACCTGGCCTACGCCTCCGACACCGACCCCACCCGCCCGGCCCCACAGCCGACCCGGGCCGAGATCACGGAGCGCCGCGCGGAAACGCGTTCCAGGAAGGAAGGCTGACCATGCCGCGGATGACACGCGTCAAGCTGCTGTATTGCGGCCAGGGAATGACGACACTGGTCGAGGTCTATGACAGTGGGAACGCCGACGGTCCCGCCGACTACCTGGCGCTGGTCGACTGCGGGGGTGACGACGGCGGCGGAGCGATCGAGTACATCGCGGGCAAGGTCCAGGCCTCCCGCAACAAGAGACTCGACCTCATCGTCATCTCTCATCAGGACAACGACCACAATGAGTTGTTGGCACCGCTCGCGGCCAGACTCGACAGCCTCGGCGGGGTGACGCTGGGAGATGTCTTCCTCGGCGGACGCCTTTGGGGAGACCGCAACAAGAAGACGGTGAAAGATTTCGCCTCGACCTTCGGGCTCGCCCTCGAAGGCGCCCAGTTCAATGCGGCGTGCCACAGCGACTACCTGGGAGTCAGCGAGCGTTCGGGCCTTCGCTTTCTCAGCAGCTACGGCGATGGCGGTCCGGACGACGTCTTCGTCCGGGTCCTCGTCGCGAACCTGCCTCTCAGCGGGCGAGCGGACCTGGTGAAGAACGGGACGTCGGCTGTCGTGGTCGTGGAGAACGGCCGTGACGCGGTCATCCTGCCGGGTGACGCCACCTACGAGACCATGCGGTGGATCAACGCCCTGGCGCGATTCGACAGACTCCTGCCGACGCACGGCGTCCTGGGCATGGAGATCCCGCACCACGGCGCACTGCGCACCTCGGTCGAGAGATACCTCGCGAAGGGCAAGGTGAGCGACTTCAACTGGAACATCCTCTACTCCTTCGCCGAACTCACCATGAAACCGAAGGCCATCGGGGCCAGTTCGGGTCACGACAACTCATTCCACCACCCGCTCGAAGAGGTCCTTGAACACTTCACCGGGACCACACATCCCGCACCGTCACACACCTACGTCTCCTACGGCTTCACATCCCGGGAGTGGGACACGCGCCTTTCAGAGCGAGCCGTCTACACCACCGTCTCGGGGTTCAGCCGGTCGGCTCCGTGGCCCGTGACCCGTTCCCAGGGAAAACCCTTCGAATACGGCGACATCTGGTTCAACATCACGTCGCTCGGGGTGGTCCGGCCCGAAGAAGTCATGGAGTTCAAACCACGCGGAAAACAGGGCGCCCGCCTCGCCGGAGTCGCGCCGCTCCTGGCCCCCGCCCCGTAGGAGGTTCCCATGTCCCTTGCCGACATCCGCGCCGCGTTCCAGGCGGCGGTCCAGGCCCGCGCGCTCGGCGGTGACACGCCTGTGGGGCTGGGGGATCTGCTGGCGTCGCTCGGGGCGCCCGGCGGGCTTGCCGTAGAGGGCGGCGCGGTGGACAGCGACGACGTCAGCGCGTGGCTCACCGGGACCACCACGTACCTGGGCACCGCATGGGCGCTGACCCTGACCGGCACCCCCCAGGAGGGCACCGACCGCGCCCTGCTCGTGCTGGACCTCACCTACGCGGGGACACCGGCCCCCTGGACGTTCGGCGCGGCCTTCGGGGACGCGCTTCCCCCGAGCCGGCGGCCCGCCGACGCGAGCGGCGGCGGCGGGCTGATCCTGGGCGACAGTGTGCTCGCCCCGCTCATCCTCGAACAGCCCGCGGTGCACGCCACGAACGAGCCGGACGCACCGCCGCGGCTGTCGGGCACGCTGCCGCTGCGTGGCGGGGCGACGCCCGGCAGCGACCTCCTCGCCCCGTACGCCGACTTCCTCGGCGACCGGCTCTACGCCGACGGCACCGTGGAGTTCCGGCCCGCCGGACCGCCCGCGATCAACCTGCGGGCCCCCGCGCCGGGCGTCAGCCTGGAGATCGCGCGCCTGGCCGTCTCCGCCGTCGGCCTGATCCTGACGACCGAGTATCCGGACCCGGCGCCGTTGCCCGAGCAGGGCGCGCCGTGCTCGGCCGTGCTGCTCTTCGCCGACGTGGAGCTGCCGACCGTACCGGTCACCGTGGCCACCGTCAGCGGTCCGCTGCTGGCCGGCGACTACGTCTGGCCGCTGGAGGCCGACTTCTCCGTCCCCCTCGGCCTGGCGGGCGGCATCCAGGCGCTGCTCGCCATCACCGGCGGCGACCCGTCCGACTTCGCGCTGCCGCCCGGGATCACGCCGCTCGACGCGTTCGGGCTGAAGGAGGCCGCGTTCGGCATCGTGCCGGTCGGCCTCGGCGGCCCCGGCCTGTCGTACGTCATGGTCGACCTCCGGTCGAGCGAGCCGTGGGACCCGCCCGTGCCGTTCCTGACCATCGACGAGGTCGGTACGCGCTGGGCGTTCCACTTCGGCGGGGACGACGGCCCGCTCGTCACCGGCGCGGTGTACGGCACCATGCGGTTCGGGGAGAAGACCGTCTCGTCGACCGGGGCGATGGCGCCGTACGCCCGGCGCGCCGCGCGCGGGCTGCCGTCCCGGGCGGAGGTGTCCGACATCGTCGTCGCGGTCGAACTGGCCCTGCCCGACCTGGCCTTCTGGGCCGGTACCGAGGAACCGTTCGACGTCGCCGAGGCGTTCCGGGTGTTCTTCGGCGACACGGCGGTGGACTTCCCCCGACTCGTCGTCGAGTCGATGGAGTTCCTCGCCTCACTGACCCGCAAGGAACTCACCGCGGGCTTGAAGATCGGCGGACAGTGGGACATCTCCGCCGGGGCGGTCACCTTGTCCCTGACCGGTCTCGAACTCCAGGTCGAGGTCTCCCAGAACGCCATCGGCGGCGCACTCCAGGCATGGGGGCGGATCGCGCTGCCCGACCCGGCGGCCGAGCCGGTCCAGTTGCTGGTGCGGGCCGCGTATCCCGGCACCGGCGTGTGGGAGTTCGGGGCGATCATGCGCGGGTCCCTGGACCTGCCGCGTCTGGTCACCGCGCTGCTGAGGCTGCCGCGGCCGGCCTGGCTGGACGCGTTCGCCGTCGAACTGGCGGACCTCGGCGTGCTGTTCAGCACCGCGTCCGGCAACCCCTTCAGCGCCCACGGCACCCTGTCGGTCCGGATCGGCCAGGAACTGCTCGGGATCAGGGTGCAGTTGACCGTGGCGGTGGACGTCGAGCGGCGCCTGCCCGCCACGCCCGAGGACGACGCGCTGGCCGTCGCGCTGCGCGGCACCCCGCAGGTGGACGGCGACGCGCTGATCACCGGCAGCCTGTCCGGGACGTTCGCCGTCAACGGGTTCGGGGTCACCGCCGAGGTCTCGGTGACCGGTGCGGAACCCGACTTCACCTTCTCCATCGCCTACCGCGACGCCTCGCTGCGCGCGGTGACCACGAGGCTGACCGATCCCGACCGGCAGGTCCTCACCATCCGCCTCACCGGCACCCTCGGCGACCTGCTCACCTACCTGGTGGCACTGGTGAACCCCAACGCCACCTTCCGGCTCGACCCGCCCTGGGACTTCCTCGGCAGCATCGACCTCAGCGGGCTCTCCCTGATCATCGACCCGACCCAGCACGTCGTCTCCGTCAGCTACGACCTCCGACTCGACCTGGGCTTCGTCGCCATCGACTCCGTCGGCCTGCGCTACGACAACTCCTCGGGCACCCCCGCGGTCTCCATCACGCTCTCGGCGCGGATGCTCGGCGACACCACCGCCAAGCCGGTGTCCTGGGATCCGGTCAACCAGGCTCCGCCGCAGCCGCCCGGCCTGGGCGAGCGCCTGTTCTCCCTGCGCTACCTGGGGCTCGGCCAGCATGTGACGCCGAAGAACCTGCCCCCGCTCACCACGAGCATCCCGCGGATCGTGGACGCGCTGGTCGCGTCGATGCGCCCGGTGGACCCCGTGGCCGGACAGCCGCCGGTCGACCCCGTGGTGCTGGCGTTCGACCCGGCGAGCGGATGGCTGCTGGCGCTCGACGCGAAGGTGATGGACACCGTCGCCCTGCAACTGGCGATGCACGACCCCGACCTGTTCGGCATGCTGGTCACGCTGAGCGGTCCGCAGGCCGGCTCGCTGGCCGGGCTGAGCGTCGAACTGCTCTACCGCAAGGTCACCGACGGCATCGGCGTCTTCCACGCCCGCCTGGAGATCCCCTACTCGCTGCGGCAGTTGCAGTTCGAGCTGTTCTCGGTGACGCTCGGCGCCATCGCCGTGGACATCTACACCAACGGCAACTTCCGCGTGGATCTGGGCTTCCCCGCAGGCGGCGACTTCAGCGACTCGTTCGCCGTCGAGGCCGGTCCGTACATCGGGCGGGGCGGTCTCTACTTCGGCCTGCTCAGCGGCGCCACCTCCAGCCGCGTCCCGCAGATCACCAACGGCACCTTCAGCCCGGTGATCGAGCTGGGCATCGGCCTGTCCTTCGGCACCGGCCGCACCTACGAGCAGGGGCCGCTGCGGGCCGGGCTGTACCTGACCAACGTGCTGATCGTCGAGGGCGCGCTGGCCTGGTTCCACCCGGACGACGACGGCCGGGACACCGAGCTGTTCTACTGGTGCAAGGGCACCGTCGGCATCACCGGACGGCTCTACGGATCGGTCGACTTCAAGGTCATCGCCGTCGACATCGATCTGAGCATCACCGCGCTGGCCACCGTCGAGCTGGAGGCCTACCGCGCCGCGACCGTCTCCCTCAGTGTGTCGGTGCGGGCCTCCGCGAGAATCAGGATCCTCTTCGTCACGATCTCCTTCTCGTTCTCCCTCACCCTGTCGGCCTCCTTCACCCTCGGCGCCGACAGCACCCCGCCCTGGCGGGTCGCGCCGGGCACCGCCACCCGCAGCCTGAGCGCCGCCCGCCGCCTGACCTCCGGCGCCGTCCCGGGCCGGCGGGCGATCGGCGCGGGCCGGCGGGCGATCGGCGCGGGCCGGCGGGCAATCGGCTCGGGGCGGCCGGCGATCGGCGCGGTGGCGGCGCCGTACCGGCTCGTCTTCGATCCGGACGCCCGGGTCTTCCCCGGCGGCCGGGCCAGGACCGCGCACGCGATGCTCGTGCCCGCGTACACGATCGCCGACGTCCCGGTCGACTGGACGGGAACGGCGCAGCCGGCGAACCCGGCCCCCGGTTACCGCCTCGTCCTCACCCTGATCGTGGACGGCGCGGTCCCGGTCGGGGCGACCACCATCGCGGAGGCCCTGCGGCCGGACGTGTCGCGGAACGCGCTGGCCGACACACCGGCCGACACCTCGTTCAACACGCTCGCCGAGGCCGTGCTGCGCTGGTCCCTGCACGCGCTCGGCGTCGACGTCGCCGCCGACGGCGTGGTCGTCACCGCCGCGGAACTGTCCGAGCTGGTCGAGCAGTTGGCGCTGCCCGAGACGGCGGAGTCCGGGCTCACCTGGGCCAACATCGCCGGGTTCCTCACGGGCAACGTGAGCCTGGTCGTACACGGCACCCCGGCCGGCGGCCCGCCCCCGGACATCACCGGGGTGCCGTTCCCGATGCCGCCGGTGCTCGGCTGGACGGCGACCGGCCTGCCCGACCCGGACCACGACGGCGCCCGCGACTTCGCCGTGCACCGCATGGTCGACGCCGGCTACGAGGCCGAGGCGCTGGCGTACTTCGCCGACCTCGACCCGCGCCCCGCGTCCGACCGCCCCTCCCCCGAGGTCCGCCTGGCGGCGGCCGCCGCCGCGCCGGGCGAGTCGATGGCCACCTTCGTGCTGCGGGACTACGTCCGCCTGCTGGCCCGCGCCACCGCGCAGGCCGCCGCGGACCTGCTGGCGGCGTACCCGTACCAGGTCGGCCCAGGTGACTCGCTGGGGTCGGTCGCCCGCGGCTTCCCGACGGCCACCGTGACGCTCGACGCGGCACCGGGCGACGGGGTCGAGGAGGCGGCGTCCCGCCTGGGGGTCTCGGCGGCCGAACTGACCGCGCTCAACCCGGATCTGCCGGACAGCCTGGCCCCCCGGAGGGCTGCTCCGCTCGACGTCACGGTCGCCGTCACGCCCGCCGCGATCGCCCTGGCCAACCCGGAGTGGGCCGTCGCCGAGGGCGTGGACTACCGGCTGGGCCCGCTCCCGGTCGTCATCGGCGCCGGCCGGACGCTCGCCGGGCTGGCCGCGGACCACCGGGCGGACCTCGCCGCGCTGCTGGCGCACCTGCGCGATGCCGTGCCGCTGCTGCGCGCCGGGGCGGCGCTGGACCTGGCCGGAGCCACCGCCCGCCTCCCCGGGCTGACGGTGGACCAGGTCGACCAGGCCGCGGCGGCCCTGTACCTGCGGCTGCGGTACGCGCTGCCCCGGGACGTGCCGCTGGCGGACTGGTACCAGCAGGCGATCGTCCGGCTGAACGGTCCGCTGGCGCAGCCGCTGCCCGGCACGGTCCTGGTGCCCGACCACTACCAGGCGGACGACACGACGTCCGTCCCCGTCCCCTGGCCCACCCTGCCGGGCGACACGCTCCTCGATGTCGCCGCCCGCGCCGCGCTGGCGCAGAACCTGGTCCCCGGCTCGGAGTTCGAGCAGTGGCTCCAGGCGGTGCGGACGGCCAACCCCGGCGGCCAGGACGGCGTCCTGCTCCCCGACGGCGCCACCGCGGTCGTCCAGCCCGGTGACACCCTCGCCACGCTGGCCGGGCGCCTGCTGCTGGACCCGGCCGAGTTCGACGCGCGGATCGCCGCGGCCGACGTCCTGACCCCGCTGACCACGGTGGAGATCCCCGACGTGGGCGGCATCACCGGCGCCCACCAGACGCTGCTCGGGCTCGCCCAGGCCCACGGACTCGGCCTGGCCGACCTGGCCGGGCGCGTCGCGGAGGTCCCCGGCCTGCTCGCCCCGGACCCCGGCCGACCGCTGATCGTCCCCGACGTGCCCGCCGTCGGTCTTGACCACCTGCTCTCCGCCCTGCACGACGGTGCAGCCCTGACCGCCGTCAGCGGCCAGGTCGCCCGGTTCATGCTGCACGGGCTGCGCCTGCCCGAGCCGGTCCCCGACGAGGAGGGCGCCTACCACGCCACCGGACCGATGACCGGTCTCTACGAGCTGATCGGCCAGCAGGTCACCGGCCCGGTGCCCCCGCCGGAGCCGCCGGCCGACGCGCCACCGGAGCCGCCTGCGGTGACGTTCACCGTGGCCAAGAGCGCGCCCGCCGACTGGCTGGCCTTCGCCGACGCGGTCGTCGGCGACGGCGCGATCCTGCCGGCGGACGAGGCCGCGACCGCCGTCGTCTCCCTCACCGCGGACGACCTGCGCACCCACTACCCGGCCACCGGTCTGGCACCGGAGGTGATCTCGCCGCCCGCCGCGCTGCCCGCGTCCCGGCAGGTGGGCGTGCGGCATCCCGTGACCTGGATGACCGCCTGGCACACGACGGCGGACGTGCCGCTGCAGCCGGCCGCCACCGGCCCGCTGTCCCTGTGGCGGCTGCCCGCCGATCTCGTCGCGCGCGCCGGCTCCGATCCGGCCGCCGGCCCGTACGTGCTGGAGCAGACGGTTCCGCGGTCCGGCACGCACGCCACGTACACCGCACTCGTCTCCTACGCGTGGGCGACGCTGGTGCCGTTCGCCGTCCGGCGCGTTCCCGGCCTGCCCGGGACGGTGGAGGTGCTGGGCGCCGACACCGCCGACCGGCAGCTCCTCGCGCTGCTGCTGGAGCACCTGCACGCGCCCGCGACCGGGCAGCGGGCGGAACTCACCCTGGCCTGGCGGCTGCCACCGGCGCCCGGCCGGCCCGACGGGCTGACCTCCTCCCCGCTGAGCCCCACCTCGACGTTCCTCGCCCGCACCAACCTCTCGACCGTGACCCGCAGCGGCCCGGCCACCGCTCGGGCCGGCACCGTGCGGCACACGGCCGCCCTCGGTGACGCCGAGGGGTTCCTCACCCTGCTGTGGGAGTGCAGCGTGGTGGGCGGCGGCGGGTACTGGCTGCACCTGGCCGGCGACGTACCCGACGCGCTGTTCGACCAGGACGGGAACGCCGGGCTGTCGCTGATCGTGCGACTCTCCGCGCAGGACGCGCAGGACGCGTCACCGCCCGACCTGCATCTGCGGCCCTTCACCAATGTGGCCGTCGTCGGCGACGGCGTCGATCCGGCGACGGTGGCGCTGTCGGTGCGCTCGGACCCACCCGAACCGCGGTCGGCGGCCGGCGTCGATCCCGGCCGGATCGGTCTCACCGCGCGACTGGCCCGGCCGGACGACCAGGACACCACCCCGCAGGGGCAGTTGCGCCACCTGTACGGGCTGCTGGGCTACCAGGTCCTGCCCACGGCCGGCCTGCGCGGCAGCGGCGAGGGTCGGCCGGTCCCGCCACGCCCCGCCGACCCCGCCGACGCCTTCGGGCTCCCGGTGGCGACGGAGGACGCCGAGGCGGTGTGGGAGTTCACCCGGGCCGTCGACATCAGCCGTTTCGCCGCCTCCCGCGTCCGGTGGGTGCCGGGCGTGCCGCCGGCCGACGGCGACCCGTACGCCGGTGTCACCGCCGACGCCCCGGCGACGCTCGCGGTGTGGTTCGGGGACGTGTTCGGCAACCGGTCCGGCGACCCCTGCCCGGTGTCCGTGCCGGTGCGCTACACCGACCCGGTCCTCGGCGTCGGCGCGTGGCCGTCGACGACCACCCGGTATTCCGTGCAGAAGGCCGGTGACGGAGGGGCCGTCCTGGAGGTCGCCGTAGACCTGCAGGCCGTCGCCCATCAGCCCGGCCCCGCCGGCACCGGCGCGAGCGCGGCCGCGGCGGCGGCCGACGGCCGGGAGCGGTTCGCCACCGCCTACTGGCAGTTGGCGCAACCGGACGTCACCGCCCGGCTGTTCACCTCCCTGCAGCAGTCCCCCGGCTCCGACCCCGACCCGCTGCCGGCCGACGTCGAGGTGCTGCGCCGGTACCTCGCCGGGGCCGGTACGCTGCTCGGCTGCCTCGCCGCCGTCGGTTCCGCCGTCGCGACCGGTGCCGCGACTCCGGACGAGGTGTGCCTGCGGTACGGGACCGGCTTCGACGCGCTGGCGGCCGCCAACGCCGACACGCCGGTGGGCCGGCTCGTCGGCGGCGGCAGCGCGGCGGTGCCGGTGACCGCCGCCTTCCGGCACGGCGACACGGTCACGGCACTGTGCGCCGCGCTCCCCTCGCCGCCGGACCCGGTCGGTGTGCTGCTGGACGAGGACAACACCGTCCTGCCGCTGGCCCCCGGCACCGAACTGACCGTGCCGCCGCACGAGGAGACCGTGCCGGACGGCTCCCCGTCCGCGGCGGTGCTGGCGGCCGCCCTCGGCTGCTCCGTGGCCCGGCTGGTCACGGCCAACCTGACACGGCCGGGGCTGCTCACGCCCGGCTTCGTGTTCGAGGTCGACGGCCTCCAGGTGGCCGTCGCGACCGAGCCCCCGGCGAGCGAGGCGACCCTGGCCGGGGTCACCGGCGTCTTCCACGACAACGGCGTGCCGCTCGCCGCGGTGGAGATCGTGGCGCTCAACGCAGGCCGGCCGGGGATGTTCCGCACCGGCGCCTCCGTCGTCGTCGACGGCTACCTGGCCGTCAGCGGCGACACCCTGGCCGCCAACGGCGCCCACCGCACGCCGTCGGACCTGGCGCCGCTGAACACCGGCACACCCGATCTGTTCCCGCCCGGCACCCCGGTGTTCCTCACCACCGAGCCCACGCCCCTGCCGGCCGACGAGACGCTCGCCCGCTTCGCCGAGGCCCACGGCACCACGCCGGGCGCGCTGCTGCGGCACAACGGGTCCGCGCCGCTTCCGCCCGGCGCGGCGCCGGTCGTGCCCGGACGGTGGGCCTGGCCGGACGCGCCGGAGGAGCTGCGGGTGCCGTACACGGTGCGGGCGGACGACACCCTCGCCGCCCTCGCCGAGCGGTTCCCCGGCGCGGATCTGGTACGGGTCAACGCGGACGTGCCGGGAACGGTGGCGCCCGGGGTCACCGTCACCGTCGGCGACGCCTCGGTGACCACGACCGCGGCCGCCTCGTTCGACGAGGTCCGCGCGCTGTTCACGCCGCCGGTGTCGCTGGACGCGCTCGCCGCCGCGCTCGCCGAGGACCCCCATGTCCTGGCGCCCGGTGCGCTGCTGATCTGCCCGCCCGGCGTGGTGCCCGCCGCGTCGCCCGGGGAGACCGGCGTCACCCCGGAGGCCGCCGCGGACGCGTTCGGCGTCCCGGCGGCGGCACTGCTGGCCGCCAACGCGGGCACACCGGACCTGTTGCTGCCCGGCCGGCCGCTGCGCGCCGGTACGACCGGAGCGGACGGGAGCGACCCCGTCGAGGTCACCGCGCCGTCCGACACGCTGACCGCCGTGGTCGAACGCCTGCACCGCCGCGGCGTCATCACCGACCTCGGCACCGTCGCCGAAGCCAACGCCACGGCCCCGGTGCTACGCCCTGGCGCCCTGCTGCTCGTACCCCCGGCCACCGCCCGCCTGACCGCGCGGCTCGGTGCGGCGGGCTGGGCTTTCCCCGGGCCGGTCTTCCCGGTCACCGTGGCGGTCGAGGTCTCCCGCGACCCCGCCCTGGTCGACCCGGCGCTCGCCGAGTCGGCGACCCGGGCCCGGACCACCGTCCCGGCCTCCCGGACCGCCGACCCGGCGCAGGGCGGGGCCCGCGGGCCGGCGGCGTTCGCCGAGGATCTGCAGAGCGCCGTACCGCCGCTCCGACTGGCCACCGGCCAGGCATCGGGCACCGATGTGTGGGCGGTGGTGTTCGGCACGGGCGGCATCGGATCGGTGGCGGTCAGCGCACCCCTGCCGATCCGCGGGACCGTGCAGCCCCGCACCTTCGCCCTGCGGCCCCTGGCCACGACACTCGTCAGCCTGACGCGGGTGAGCACGCCGGTGTTCGACCCGGCGAGCGGAACGACTCCGACGCACGAGGAACGCGACTACCAGGGAGCCGACGCGGAGGTGTGGGCCCGCTCGTTCCTCTCCGACGTCGAGGACGTCCTGTCGCCCGCGTACGTGCGCGCGGCCCACGCGCTGGCCCCCGGCGCGCTGGACGGCCTGGTGGCCGTCAAGGAGCGACTGGCCGGGGCCGTCGCCGAGGGCCTCGCCCCCGTGCTCGACGTCCCCGGAGCCGAGGACACCGACGCGCGGACGGCGGCCGTGGAAACGCTGCGGCAGGAACTGCTGCGCTCGCTCACCCGCGGCTACGACACCGCCGCCGTCCTCCAGTACGACACCAGGGTGACCTCGGTCTGGCCGGACGCCTCCGCCCGGCTGACCGCCTCTCCCGTCCTCGGCGCAGGCGTGGACCCGTCGGGCCCGGGGTCGGTCACGCTGTCGGGCGGGAAGATCTCGCTCGCCGACTCCGGTGACCCCGGCGAGAGCCCCGGGCGGCTCAGCCTCCTGCTGTCCCTGCCCGACCCCGCCGAACACGCCGTCGTCGACCTCGCGCCGCACCTTCGGCTGCCGGAGATCGAGTTCGGCATCGCGCCCGGCGTCGACGGCTACGAGCGGTCGGACTGGCTCACCTTCCTCTCCCCGCCGGCCGACCACGACCCCGCTGGGATCAGCATCGATCTCGGCACACCGCGGGTCCCGATCCCGCTGCGCGGCTATCCGGCGATGCCGACCCTCCTCGACCACCAGGCACTCGTCCCCGTCTCCGCCGCCGGCCTCGCGGACGCGCTGCACTGGCAGTACCGGTGCGCGGTGCGGCACCACCCGGCCGAACAGGACACCATCGACCTCACGGTGGTCTTCAACCGGACGGCGACCGTGGCCCTCGCCGCGGCGGACGACGGGCTGTTCACCGCCCTGGCGCGCTACAGCGCCGTGTCGGCGCCCCTGCTGGGCCTGCTCACCGGCCTGCGGGACTGGCAGCCCTCGCCCGACGGCACTCCCTCCGACGAGGAGACGGTGCTGGCTGAGGCTCTCGGGACGCTCGCCGGGCTCGCGTCCGAGGTCGCCGGCGCCTGGCAGACCCACTGGAGCGGCCGGTACCGCGCCGGGGCGGCTTCCCGCACGACGGCCGAGGCGTCGCCGGCCACCGAGACGCACCGGTACGCGCTGCGCCTGACCGCCGAGGCGGGCTGGTACACGGGCCTGCGGCTCACCCGGCCGGCCGAACCCGGCCCGGCCGAGGTGGGCTGGCCCGACCTGGTCTGCGTGACCGGAGACGGCGAGCGCATCCCCCTGCGACGGGAGGCCGCGGGCGGAACGGACCCGGACACCGCCGACGGCGTGGCCGCCCGTACCTACGCGATCCCGGCGCGGAAGGTACCCGCTTCGGGGCCGATCACCCTGGAGTTGACGTTTCCCCGCGTGCACATCGCGAGGTACCAGAACGCCTCGGCCAGTGTCCGGGTCACGCGCAACGCCGGTCTCCTGGGCGAGGAGTGGCCCGGGACAGCGCCGGATTTCGTGTACCGCACCCCGGAGACGGGTTGTCCCGAGCCGGTCGTGCCCTACATCGACATCAGCGACACCGTGCCGATCGCCCCCTGGCCGGAGCAGCCGCTGGGCGCGCTGTTCGAGGCCCTCTTCGACGGCGACCCGGCCGGCCGGCCGATCGCCGTGGGCGCCCGCTACGCCTACACGCTCGTGCCCGGCGAGCCGCCGCTGACCGCGCTCCTGCCGGTCGTGCAGTCGACCCTGGGCACCTACGACGAGGCGGCGACGCCCACGGACCTGACCGCCGCGCTGGACGCCTGGCGGCTGCGCGAGCAGCCGGCCGAGGACGACGGCGCCTGGGCGTTCCGCATCACCCTGCACTCCTCCGTCGATCCTTCGCTGCAGCGCCCGCTCCTCCAGCTGCGCCACGTCTCGTCCTCCCTGGCTCCCCCGCCGTGACGGAGACGGAGGCGCCGTAGTGCGACCCGTTCGGCGCGGACCCGCGCCGAACGGGTACCGGCCGCGGGAACCCGGTGTCGGCCTCCGGTGCGCGGGTACGCGGAGCTGACCCCCGAAGATGTGGAGGGAGCCATGCAACGAGGCAGTGACCGGCTGAGCGTCCACCGCGACGACGAGATGAAGCACGAACTGCAGGGTCTGCTCAGGTCCGGGCGCCCCACCCGGACCGAGGAGTGGCAGGACCCCGAACCGACCGCCGACGACGACCCGGAGGTCGCGGGCGGGCCCGTGGTGCCCGGCGGCTCGACGGCCTCCCTGAGCGCCGTCCGTCTGGAGCTGGCCCGCCTCCTGGGCCGTCAGGTGTTCCCCGCGGACGCCCACAAGCTCGCCCGCGCGCTGCGCCGGGTGTACGCGCCGGAGACCGTGGTCGAGGCGGTGGAACGGCTGCCGCGCACCGCGCGGTTCACCACCGTCCAGCAGCTGGCCGAGGCCGTGGTCTCGAGCGGGCGCGAGGAGAACGCATAGGCACCCGGGCCGGGGGTACCGAGGGCGGCGTCGTGCAGGAGTCGGCCGCTCCACCCCGACGGCCGGGAAACGGAGGAAAGGGCCAGATGGCTGATTTCGTGAGGGAGGTCATGCGGCCGGGCGCGGTGGCTGTCCGGCCCGACGCCTCACTCGTCGAGGCGGCGCAGCTGATGCGCACGCAGGACATCGGTGACGTCCTGGTGGCCGACGGGCAGCGCGTGGTCGGTGTCCTCACCGACCGTGACATCACGGTGCGGGCGGTCGCCGACGGCGCCGACCCGCTGACGGTGAGCGCGCAGTCCGTGTGCACGCCGGACCCGGTGGTGGTCGGGCCGGACGATCCCGTGTCGGCGGCCGTCGCGCTGATGCGGGCGCATGCCGTGCGGCGGCTGCCGGTCGTCGAGGACGGGCTGCCGGTGGGCGTGATCAGCCTCGGCGACCTGGCCGAGGCCGAGGACCCCGGTTCGGCCCTCGCCGACATCAGCCGCGCCGAGCCGGACGGCCGGGGAACCGCCTGACGGGCACCTGACGGGCACGAGACCCGCGACGAAAGGAACCTGATTCACCATGCGCATCGCATTCCTGACCGCACCCGAGGGCGTCGAGCAGATCGAGCTCACCGACCCTTGGCAGGCGGCGCGCGACGCGGGCCACGAGCCCGTGCTCGTGTCGACGAGGTCCGGGAAGGTGCGGGCGTTCCACCATCTCGACAAGGCGGACACGTTCCCCGTGGACGAGGTGGTGGGTGAGACCTCGGCCGGCTCCTTCGGCGCCCTCGTGCTGCCGGGCGGCGTCGCCAACCCGGACTTCCTGCGCATGGACGGGAAGGCGGTGGCGTTCGTCCGGGACTTCTTCGACCAGGGCCGTCCGGTCGCGGCGATCTGCCACGCCCCCTGGACGCTGATCGAGGCGGACGTCGTGCGCGGCCGGGTGCTGACGTCCTGGCCGAGCCTGCGGACGGACGTCCGCAACGCGGGCGGCACCTGGGTCGACGAGCAGGTCGAGATCTGTGACCACGGCCCCAACAAGCTGGTCACCAGCCGTAAGCCGGGCGACCTGAAGGCGTTCTGCGACGCGTTCCTGCGGGTGTTCCCGGAAGGCGCGGGCTGACGGACGGCCCGGACGCCGGCCAGGAACGACACCTGGACGCCGGCCGGCCCGGACGACAGCCCGAACCGCCCCGGATCGCCGTCGGCCGCTGCCCGGCCGGCGGCGATCCGGGTGTCCGGCCGGGCGGCGAATCGGGTGTCCGGCCGACGGCGATCCGGGTGTCCGGGCTGTCGTCCGGGTCCGGCGGTGCCGGCTGTTCAGGCGCGGGGAGTCGCGGACTCCCCGCCCTTGCGTTCCCGGGCCCCTTCCCGCGTGCGGCCGGCGGCGACCGGACGCCGCGGGTTGCGGCGCAGGTACTCGCCCTCCAGCTGGGCCATGCGTTCGTTGTGGGTGCGCAGCGCGTCGTTCGAGCCGTACAGCAGGGTGTCGTGACGCGTGCGGTGGATCGTCTCCAGCTCCTTCATGAGCTGCTGGTCGTCCAGCCGACTGGGTTCGACTCCGGTCATGGTGGCCACCCGCTCGTCGTGTTCGTCCATGAGGTCCGGGTACCCGCCCGGTGAGCACTACCCGCGAGCGATGTCCGGGAGGGAGCCATGGACCTCGCGTTTCTGCACCCACTGTACGAACATCCCGGGCCCTGGGCCTCCGTGTACGTCGACACCTCACGGCACCCGGAGGACGCCTCCCACGAGCGGCGGCTGACGGCCGAGGCCCTGTCCCGGGAGCTGTCCGGACAGGGGGCGGACGATGCGACCTGCCGGGCGGTGCGGGAGGCGCTGGAGGAACTCCGGCTCTTCCCGGAGCCGCCCGGGCGGGCCCTGTTCGCACGCGCGGGCAGGGTGGTCCTGGACCCGCCGCTGGCCCGGCCCCCGCGGCGCGACAGCGCCCACTGGGCGCCGCTGCCGCACACCGCGCCGCTGCTGGAGCTGGCCGGCGAGGACCCGGTGTGCGTGGTGGCGTACATCGACCGCAAGGGCGCCGACTTCGAGCTGCGCGGCGCGCTGGACCGGCGGGACGCCGGTCCGGTCTCCGGACGCCAGTGGCCGGTGCGCCGTACGGGCACGGTCGACTGGTCGGAGCGGCAGTTCCAGCTGAAGGTGGAGAACACCTGGGAGCACAACGCGGGCGAGATCGCCGACGCGCTCGCCGTCGCGCAGGAGGAGACGCTGGCCGACCTGCTGATCCTGGTGGGCGACGACCGGGCGCGGCGGGCCGTGCGCGAGCGGCTGCCCGGGCGGCTCGCTGATCTGGTCGTCGACGCCCCGCACGGCATCGGCAGCCGGCTGCTGGACGAGGACGTCGAGCAGGCGCGCGCCGAGCACGTCCGGCGGCGGGCCACCCGCGAGCTGGAGCGCTTCCGCGCGGCCCGCCGCCCGGACGCCGAGGGGCGCGGCTCGGCGGTGGAGGGCGTGCCGGCGCTGGTCGAGGCCGCCCGCGAGCACCGCATCGACGAGCTGCTGATCCTCCCCGACGGTCCGGACGCGCACCGCGAGGTGTGGATCGGCGAGGACCCGGACCAGCTGGCGGTGCGCCGTACGGACCTGAGGATCCTCGGCGGGCAGCACTCCTGGCCCGCGCGTGCGGACGACGCGCTGATCCGGTCCGCGGTGGCCACGGGAGCCCCCGCGCTGTCGGTCACCCCGGCTGCCGGGGCGGCCCGGGAGGAGGCCCCGGTGGGCGGCCTGGGCGCGCTGCTGCGCTGGTCCTAGGGCTCCGAGCCCCGCAGACGGCGGTCGGCGGGTACCGGGCCTCCTCGGCCCGTCGGCCGTCACCTCACCCCTCACCCCTCGGCCCGCCGCGTCACCGCCTGTCACCTCACCCGTTCGACCCGCCGTTCGTCCCACACCGGTTCCGGGGTCTCCCGGACCCGGCCGTCGCTGCCGAAGACCAGGTAGCGGTCGAAGGAGCGGGCGAACCAGCGGTCGTGGGTGACCGCGAGGACCGTGCCCTCGAAGGCCTCCAGGCCCTCCTGGAGCGCCTCCGCGGACTCCAGGTCCAGGTTGTCGGTCGGCTCGTCGAGCAGCAGGGCGGTGACGCCCGCCAGTTCCAGCAGCAGGATCTGGAAGCGGGCCTGCTGGCCGCCGGAGAGCTTGTCGAAGGGCTGCTCGGCCTGGGCGGTCAGTTCGTAGCGGCGCAGCCGCGACATGGCGGCGCCGCGGTCCTGCGAGTGCTCCTGCCACAGGATGTCCAGCAGCGGACGGCCCCGCAGCTCGGGGTGGACGTGGGTCTGCGCGAAGTGGCCGGGCACGACGCGCGCCCCGAGCTTCCAGCGGCCGGTGTGCGCCACGTCCTCGCCGGCCAGCAGGCGCAGGAAGTGCGACTTGCCGGAGCCGTTGGAGCCGAGGACGGCCACCCGTTCGCCGTAGAAGACCTCCAGGTCGAAGGGTTTCATCAGGCCGGTGAGTTCGAGCTGCTCGCAGGTGACGGCGCGGATGCCGGTGCGGCCGCCCTTCAGGCGCATGGTGATGTCCTGCTCGCGCGGCGGCTCCGGCGGCGGCCCGGCCTCCTCGAACTTGCGCAGACGGGTCTGGGCCGCCTGGTAGCGGGACGCCAGCTCGTGGCTGACGGTGGCCGCCTGACGCAGGTTCAGCACGAGCTTCTTCAGCTGGGCGTGCTTCTCGTCCCAGCGCCTGCGCAACTCCTCGAAACGGGCGAAGCGTTCGCGCCGGGCCTCGTGGTAGGTGGCGAAGCCGCCGCCGTGCACACAGGCGTCGGCGCCCGCCGGGCCGGGTTCCACGGACACGATCTTCTGGGCGGCGCGGGCGAGGAGTTCGCGGTCGTGGGAGACGAACAGAACCGTCTTGCGGGTCTCCGCCAGCCGCTCCTCCAGCCAGCGTTTGCCGGGCACGTCGAGGTAGTTGTCGGGCTCGTCGAGCAGCAGCACCTCGTCGGTGCCGCGCAGCAGCGCCTCCAGCACGAGCCGTTTCTGCTCGCCGCCGGAGAGGGTGCGCACCAGCCGCCACTGCGCCTTCTCGTACGGCACGCCGAGCGCGGCCGTGGTGCACATGTCCCACAGCGTCTCCGCCTCGTACCCGCGGGCCTCGGCCCAGTCGGCGAGGGCCTGCGCGTACCGCATCTGGGCGGCCTCGTCGTCGACGGTCATGATGGCGTGCTCGGCCTCGTCGACGGCCCGCGCGGCTTCGCGGACGCGGGGCGGCGCGACCGACACCAGCAGGTCGCGCACGGTTGTCTCGTCCCGTACGGAGCCCACGAACTGGCGCATCACGCCGAGGCCGCCGCTGACGGTGACGCTCCCGCCGTGCGGCTTCAGCTCGCCGGAGATCAGCCGCAGCAGGGTCGTCTTGCCGGCGCCGTTCGGTCCGACGAGGGCGACGACGGCCCCCTCGCCCACCCGGAAGGACACGTCACCGAGCAGCGTCCTGCCATCGGGGAGGTGGTACTCGAGGTGCGCGGCTTCCAGATGTCCCATGGGAGGGCATTGTGCGGGTGGTGCGCTCACCGGGGCAAACGCTTATCCGGGCAAACCCATGTCCGGCCGCACGCTTGTCCGGCCGCACGCTTGTCCGGCCGCAGGCTTGTCCGGCCGCAGGCTTGTCCGGCCGCAGGCTTGTCCGGCCGCAGGCTTGTCCGGGCCCACCCTCATCCGGGCCCACCCTCATCCGGCCTCGGTGACCGGCCGTCCCGCCGGGCCGCCCTCGCCGGCCGGGGACACCGTCGCGCCCGCCCACCGCAGCGCCGTCCAGCCGTCGGACGGGGAGCCCTCCAGGACCACGACGCCCGTGTTGGCGAGGGGGCGGGCGGCGGCGAAGGAGACGTCGACGTTGCCCGCGCGGGCCGCGGTCCACACCCGGATCGCCGCGCCGTGGCTGACCATGGCCACCGTGGCCGCCCCGCTGCGGGCGGCCTCCGCGACGACGGCGTCGTACCGCGCGAGCGCATCGGCTCCGGTCTCGCCGCCCGGCATCCGCAGCCGCGTCTCCCCGGCCGCCCAGGCGAACACCGTCCTCAGGTACAGCGCCCCCTGCTCGGAGTCGCCGGGCAGCATCTCCAGGTCGCCGGCGGACAGCTCCCGGATGCCCTCCCGGACGACCACGCCGAGGCCGCGCACGGCGGCCAGCGGGGCGGCGGTGAGCTGGGTGCGGACCAGGGTGGAGGCGTACAGGACGTCGATCTCCTCGCCGGCGAGCGCCGTCGGCAGCGCGGCGGCCTGCCGCTCGCCGAGCGCGGTCAGGCCGGGGCCCGGGGCGGCGGTGTCCAGCAGCGCCCGGACGTTGGTGGGGGTCTGGCCGTGCCGGATGAGGAGCAGACGCATCCAGGGACCTCCGCGTGTCGGTCACCGCCCGCCGTGCGCGGCAACGGCCTGCTCAGCGTACCCGCACGGGACCAGCCCCGGCCGGTGCCCGAACCGCGCTGACGAGCCGTCAGTCCACATGGCAAAACCTGGGTCTCATCATTCGGCATACGCGCGTACCGTGACAGGCACCGGCCGCCGGGGCCCGAAGCCCCGAGGGCCGTACGACGAGAGGGGATCAGCCATGCCGAAGCCGCGGGAGACCGCCGTCTACACGCACGGGCACCACGAGTCCGTGCTGCGCTCGCACACCTGGCGGACCGCCGCCAACTCCGCGGCCTACCTCCTCGGCTCGCTCAAGCCTCACATGAAGATCCTGGACATCGGCTGCGGACCCGGCACCATCACCGCCGACCTGGCGGAACTGGTCCCGGACGGGCACGTCACCGGCGTCGACATGGCGCCGGAGGTGCTGGAGCGGGCCCGCGCCACGGCCGCCGGGCGCGGCCTGGGCAACGTCGACTTCGCCGTCGCCGACGTCCACGCGCTGGACTACCCGGACGACACGTTCTGCGTCGTGCACGCCCACCAGGTGCTGCAGCACGTGGGCGATCCGGTGCGGGCGCTGCGGGAGATGCGGCGGGTGACCAGGCCGGGTGGCTTCATCGCCGTCCGCGACTCCGACTACGCGGCCATGACCTGGTATCCGGCGTCCGCCGGGATGGACGACTGGCTGGACCTCTACCACCGGGTGGCCCGCGCCAACGGCGGTGAGCCGGACGCCGGACGCCGGCTCAAGGCATGGGCGGTGCGGGCGGGGCTGACCGACATCACCGCGACCTCCTCGACCTGGACGTTCTCCACCGCCGAGGAGCGGGCGTGGTGGAGCGGCCTGTGGGCGGACCGGACGGTGGCGTCGGCGTACGCCGGGCAGGCCACCGCGGGCGGTCACGCCACCGCGGAGCAGCTGCGCGCCGCGGCGGACGCGTGGCGGGAGTGGGGCGCCCGGGATGACGGCTGGTTCTGCGTCCTGCACGGAGAAATCCTCTGCCGCAAGGACGCCTGAAACACGGTTTTCGGGAAACCCGGCCCAGCAGGAGGTTCATTATGGTTCCCATCCTGCTCGTACTGCTTCTGGTGCTGATCCTTTTCGGCGCGGGATTCGCGGTGAAGGCCCTGTGGTGGATAGCGCTCGCTCTTCTCGTCGTGTGGCTTCTCGGATTCATGATGCGCAGCACGACGGCGACCGGCGGCAGGGGGCGCTGGTATCGGTGGTGAGGTGACAACCGGGTTGTCCCGATGGGATTCATTCCCGGGGAAGCAGCGGTCCCAGCGGCCCGAGGTCCAGGTTCAGGTCCTCGGGCCGCAGTCCGTAGCGCTCCCGCAACTCGGTCATACGGTCGTCGAGGAGCATCAGCGTGAGCCCGATCCGCTCCTCCTGGTCCTCGCTCAGGTCGCCGGTGTCGAACCGGCGCAGGGCCTGACGTTCCATGAGCTGCCGCAGCAGCTCCACGACGGTCAGAACGAGCTTGACGAGGTCGCGCTCTACGGTGTCGGGCTCCAGGTCCAGCCGGTTGCGGCGGGGGGCGGTCACGTCAGCTCTCCCCAAGGCGAAGGTACTTGCTCGTTCACGGAGCTGATCAGTGCGTTCAGGTCGATGCGTACCAGGTCGACGTCCGCGATGCGCAGGGTGATGTCCCCCGTGATGACCACGCCGCCGGCCAGCAGCCGGTCGAGCAGGTCGACCAGCGCCACCTCACGGCGTTCGACTACGGTCACTGCTCCTCCCCGGCGAAGGAGTACGCCGCCCACGGCCCGGTGAGTTCCACCCTGATTCCGGCGTCGTCCACCATCATCTTCTCGTCCTTCGTCCGGTCCACCAGTTCCACGAATTCCTCGGAACTGCTGCGTGGCACCAGATACGCGGCATTGAGGACGTTGCGCCCGGAGACCCCGGAGAGTTTCGGATTCTGCGGGGCATGCAGCCGGAAATCCTCGGCGTGCGCGGAAAGCGTCGCGTGGAGGCGGCTCGCGAACTCCTCGCACTTCTGCCACGTCTCCTCGTTCGACTGCACCCGCATCCGCCGCTGCCGCAGATAGTCCCGGCCCGACGCCGGTTTCCCGGCGGGCGCGGGCGCCTGCCGGGGGGCCTCGATCTCGGCGTACACCTTGACGCCCCACTCCACGCGGCCCTCCAGCCGTGCGAGGGTGCGCCGGAAGTCCTCCTCGCGCTCCTCGATCATCACGCGGACCCCGCTGTCGTCCCGGAAGACGGTGCCGAGCCTCAGCGGCAGCGGCGTGGTGACGACGGTGAGCGCGTCGATCACTCCCTGGTGGGCCCGGGCCACGGCGGTCAGCCAGTCCAGGTCCTCCAGATGCCTGCGGAGCGGTTCCTCGGCGAAGTCCCGCTCCGGCACGTGGCTCACCACGGCGACCAGGCCGTGGTGAGGCACCACTCTGGGCGGGTCGTCCGCCACGCCCGTCAGCTGGGCCTGAAGGGGCGTGTCGAAGGGGCGGCAGACGGCGTAGACGTACCGCAGTCCGGTCACGGTGCCTCCTTCTTCTTCTCTTCCTCTCCCCGGCCTTCCCCGACCCCCCGGCCCTCCCCGACGGGCTCTGCGTACAGCTCCAGTTGAGCCAGCCGCTCACGCAACTCCGCGTTCTCGCGAGCGAGTTGCTTGCGGCGGGCGCGGGAGGACAACTCGGGGTCGTCCTCCCACCAGTCGATGCCCATCTCCTTCGCCTTGTCGACCGACGCGACGATCAACCGGAGCTTGATGGTGAGGAGTTCGATGTCGAGCAGGTTGATCCGGATGTCGCCGGCGATGACGACGCCCTTGTCGAGCACGCGCTCCAGGATGTCGGCCAGGTTGGACCCGCCGCCTCCGGCGTAGGGTTCGGGCATCCGGCTGGACATGGTCATCGACGGCTCCCGCCGGCGTACTCGTACTCGGGCTCTTCTTCCTCTTCCTCCTCGTCGTACTCCTCAGGCTCCTCGTCCTCTTCTTCCTCCTCCGCCCGGGGCTCCTCGCCCTCTTCCTCCTCGTCGTACTCCTCCGGCTCCTCCTCTTCCTCTTCCTCTTCTTCCTCTTCCTCCCCGGTGGGCTCCTCGCCCTCCTCGTACTCCCCGTTCTCCTCCTCGCCCTCGTAGGACTCCTCGCCCTCCTGCTCTTCCCGCTCCTCCTCGGCAAGGGCGTCCTCATGGCTGCGGACGACCTCGGCGTCGCGGATCTCACCGCGCCAGCCGTCCTCGGCCTCGCCCTTGAGCGTGATGAAGCGGACGTAGTTCTTGAGGTCGAGCCGGGCCCGGCGGCCCTGGGCGCGCCAGATGTTGCCGGTCTTCTCGAACAGGCCCGAGGGGTAGTACTCGATCACCAGCAGGACACGGGTGAGGCTGTCGGCGAGCCGGTGGAAGGAGACGACGCCCTTCGTGGTGCCCTTGGCGCCCTCCGAGGTCCAGGCGATCCGGTCGTCCGGCACCTGCTCGGTGGTCGTCGCCTTCCAGCTGCGGTTGGACCACCAGACCTTCAACTGCCAGTCGGAGTGCGTGTCGTCGGCGCGGCTCGCGCTCTTGACACCCTTGGCGAAGGTGCTGAAGTCCTGGTACTTCGTCCACTGGTCGTACGCGGTGCGCAGCGGCACGCCGACATCGATGCTCTCGATGATGACGGTCGGCTTCTGGCCCGAGCCGCCCTTCTTCTTGCCCTTGCCCTTGCCGCCCCCGAGGTTCTTCAGAGCGCCCATCACGTTGTCCTTGGCACGGGAGGCCCCGAGTTCGAGTGCGGAGCGCAGCGGCCCCTTGCCCTCGGCGAGCTTGCGCCCCCCTTCGAGGGCGAGCTTGGCGAAGCCCGGGCTGTTGCCCTCGGCGATGTCGTTCAGCTTGCCGGTGGTCTCGCCCAGCTTGCGGCCGACGCCGACCAGCAGGCGTTCGGCCTGCGCGGCCAGGTACTCCTGCACCTCGGCTTTCAGCCGGTCGGCGGCCTCACTGCGGGCGACGCCGGTGAGCGGGTTGTCCGTGGCCTTGCCGGCCGCCTTGCCGGCCGCCTTGCCCGCCGCGCCTGAGAGAGTCTCGGTCATCGGTCACCGCCGCCCTTCCGCATCCGGCCCCGGGCGCCGCGCGCGGCACCCCTGGCCGCGGCCGTCTTCTTCCCCGCGGTCTTCTTGGCGGCTGCCGTCTTCTTGGCCGCCGCCTTCTTGGCCGGGGCTGTCTTCTTCGCCGCGATCTTCTTCGCGGGCGTCTTCTTGGCGGGCGCCTTCTTCGCGGGCGCCCTCTTGGCGGCCTGCTTCGCCGGTGCCCGCTTCGCCGGTGCCTTCCTGCCGCTCGGCTCGAACTCCTCCTCGGCTTCCGGCTCCTCGGACTCCTCCTCGGCTTCCGGCTCCTCGTGTTCCTCGTGTTCCTCGGATTCCTCGGGCTCGGGTTCCTCCTCGGCCTCCGGCCCCTCCTCGGCCTCCGGTTCTTCCTCGGCCTCCGGTTCCTCCTCGTCCGTCGGCTCCTCGTCCTCGCCGCCCCGGCCGCCGCCCGGCACCACGCCCGCGAGCTGGTCGCGGACCTGCGTGGTACGGCCGTGCAGTCGGTCGGCGAGCGCGTCGATCTGCCGCTCCACCATCGCGCCCGAGGCCGCTTTGCCCACGCCCCGCAGGTCGGTGCGCAGTTGGTCCCCGATCTCCTTGAACTGCGGGTTCTTCAGCAGTTGCTGGGAGACCAGGTCCGCGACCGCCCGCGGGGTGATGTTCATGCGCTTGCCGGCCACGATCGAGCCGATGGCGAACGCCATTTTGAGTTTCTTCGTGCGTCCCAGGAGATATCCGGCCCCTACCGCGAGGCCCAGTCCTACTCGGTTCATCGTGCCGTCCCGTCCCCACTTCCCACGCCGTTGCGCAGGCCGATCTCCAGCCGGTCGAGGAGTTCGTCCTCCATCCGGTCGAACTCCTCCTCGTCCATCTCGCCCGCTTCCAGCCGTGCCTCCAGCTGCGCGAGTTCAGCCCGGACCGTGGCCGGGTCGTAGTAGATGCGCTCCGCCTCGCTGAGCACCTGTTTGATCGCCCACGCGCTGCCGCGCACCGGGGCGAACGGCAGCAGGAGGACCTCTGAGATCAGTCCCATGGGGACTCACTCCTCCTGGCTTTCCGTGCCGAGCGCGGCGGCCGCGGGCTTGCCCGGCCCCGGCTCCACGAAGCTGTACGGCGGCAGCGGGCCGTTGAGGCGCAGGTCCAGGTGCGGCTGGCTCCGGCGGACCTCCTCCACCGCGGCGAGGAAGTCCTCGGCGGACCCCCGCTCCACCAGGAAGGAGATGTTGGCCAGCCAGCCGGTGGACTCCGGGCCCACGCTGATCGTGTCGGCCACCGGCTCCAGGGCGCTGCGGACCGCTTCCGCGTCCTCGCCCTCGCGGGCCTTGACGGCGTCCGCGACCATCTCGCCGAGCCGCAGCCGGTCCTCGTAACTTCCGCCGCCCGCCTGCCGGTTGGCCTCGGCCATGCCACGGAGTTCCGCGTTCTCGGACATCACCCGGTGCAGCACGGCCTCTTCGTCGTGGACGGCCTTGACGTTGTACTCGACCTTGCCGTCCAGCGCCTGCAGGCGCTCCTTGTAGTGGTCCGCGCGCTCGGCGAGCACACTCGTGACCGTGTCGTCGTCCTGCGCGATGCTGCCGAACCGCATGGGCAGCACGCAGCCGCCGGCGCCCGCCTCGCTCAGCACGTTCTGGTGGGCGAGCAGGTCCTTGCGCTTGGGCCGCAGCCCTTCGGGGGCGTCGCTGACGACGGCCGCCAGCTCGCCGGCCCGGAGGATGCGCACCGGCCGCGGCGGGTCCCCGACGCCGCCCATGCCGTCGGGCAGCGACGGGTGGGAAGCGGCCGTGATGCCGTAGACGTACGTGCTCACTCCTCTTCCTCCCTCCGGCGCGCGGCCGTCGACTTGCGGCGCGGCCTGGATTCGCTCTGGCTCTCCTCACGGGCCTGCTTGAAGGCGCCGGATATGGTCTCCGCCGCTCCGGAGAGGGCCCCCTTCGACTTGCCGCGGGCGCCCGACTCGGTGACCTGGCCGACGATGTCGGGCAGGCCGGGGCTCTTGCGCGGGCCCGCCTCCAGGTCGAGCCGGTTGCACGCCTCGGCGAAGCGCAGGTAGGTGTCGACACTCGCCACGACGACACGTACGTCGATCTTCAGGATCTCGATGCCGACCAGGGACACGCGCACGAACGCATCGATGACGAGCCCCCTGTCGAGGACGAGTTCCAGGACGTCGTAGAGGCCGCTGGAGCCGCCTCCGCCGCCGCTCTGCTGGGCCGGGACAACGGTCATGCCGACCGTGCCTCCTTCTCTGTGGACTGGTGAGTGATCGATTGCTTCCGGCGAGCGGCCTACCGGCCGCCCGGCCGGTGGGAGTCGGCCCGTCCGCGCTCGTAGCGGCGGACGCGCCGGTAGCCGGTCAGCTGGCCGTCGGGGTCGAGTTCGACCTGGTAGCTCGCCATCAGGCTCATCGTGTCGGGCACGCGGGCGAGCTCCAGGACCTCGATCTCCAGGGACCAGCCGTCCTCCGTCTGGTCGAAGGACGAGACGCTCTCGGCGGCCATGCCCGTCAGCTCCGCGAGCTGGGCGCGCGCGTGGCGCAGCACCTCCATGGGGCCCGGCCGCTTCTTCGTCGTGCGGCTCTCCGCCTTCTTCGGGGAATCCTGAACGTCTTGCGAATCTTGTGACTCTGGTGTGTTCCTTGTGTTCGTCATGGCCACCTCTCACTCCGTGTGGCCGCCCAGCCGTCGGACAAACCTTCCAGGGCGGCCGGGTCCGGGGGGATCGGCGTCACCGGTGGACAGCGCCGGTACGTGCATCAACCATGTAGCGCGTCGAGCCTGCGGCGGGCCGGTCCGAGGGCGCGCGCCCTGCTCATGACACCGGCCCAGGGGTCGGTGCGGGCCTGGTCGACGGCGTCGGCGACGGTCCAGTGGCGGGCGTGCAGGCCGGGATCGTCGAGCTGGGACCAGGCGATCGGCGTGGCCACGGGAGCGCCGGGCAGGGCGCGCACGGTGTAGGGGGCGACCGCGGTCTGGACGTAGGCGTTGCGTCCGATGTCGAGGTAGAGCCGGTCACCGCGGTCCTTCTTGCGGGGCGCGGTGGTGAGCCGGTCCGGGTGCGCGGCGGCCAGGGTGCCGGCGACGTCGCGGGCGAAGGCGCGGACCTCGTCGAAGCCGTGGCGTCCGGTCAGCGGGACGATCACGCGCAGGCCGCGCGAGCCGGTCGTCATCGGCGCGGAGGGGAGCCGGAGTTCGGCGAGCAGCTCCCCCAGCAGCCGGGCCGCCGCACGGACCGCGGCGAAGTCGTCACCCGCCGGGTCGAGGTCGAACACCATCCGGTCGGGCCGGTCGACGCGCCCCACCCGGGACATCCAGCGGTGCAGCGTCAGGCAGGCCTGGTCGACCAGGTGGACCAGGGTGGCGGAGTCGTCGCACACGGTGTGGCGGACGGTGCCGCCCTCCTTCGGCACCTCGACGCGGGAGACCCGGTCCGGGTAGGTGTCCGGGGTGTTCTTCTGCATGAAGCGGGGGCCGTCGATGCCGTCCGGGTGCCGTTGCAGCATCAGCGGCCGGCCGCGCAGGTGCGGCAGCATGAACGGGCCGACGCGGCGGTGGTGGTCCACCAGGTCGGACTTGGTGTACTCCGGCCCGTCGCCGCCGGGGGACAGCACCTTGTCCGGACGGTGCACCCGGACCGTGCGGCGCCCCGCCCGCACGGTCCGCACGCCGTCGCCGGCCCGCACGTCCTCGCCGGCCCGCACGTCCTCGCCGGCCCGCACGTCGGCATCGCTCACGGCACGACCGCCTCCCCCACCAGCAGCCGCCCGGCCGCGGCGATCGACTCGGCGTCGATGCCCGCGGCATGCAGCTGCTCGCCCGGGGAGGCCGAGCCCGGCATCGTACGGACGGCGAGCCGCACCAGCCGCGGCACGGGCCGTCCGTCGGTGAACGCGTCGAGGACGGCGTCCCCGAGGCCGCCCTCCTCGTGGTGGTCCTCCACGGTCATCAGGCAGCCGGTCTCCTCGGCGGCCCGGCGCAGGGTGATCCGGTCGACGGGCTTGACCGAGTACAGGTCGACGACCCGGACCGGGACGCCCTCGCGCTCCAGCGCGTCGGCGGCGGCCAGCGCCTCGTGCACGGTCACTCCGGCGGCGACGATGGTCAGCCGGTCCCGGTCGGAGGAACGCAGCACCTTGCTGCCGCCGACCGGGAACTCCTCGTCGGGCCCGTAGATCACCGGGCTCTCGCCGCGTCCGGTGCGCAGGTAGCGGATGCCGTCGCGGCCGGCCATGGCGGCGACGAGTTTCGCGGTCTGGTTGGCGTCGCACGGGTACAGCACGGTCGAGCCGTGCACCGCCCGCATCATGGCCAGGTCCTCCAGCCCCATCTGGGAGGGGCCGTCCTGCCCGATCGCGACGCCCGCGTGCGAGCCGACGAGGTTGACACCGGCGCCGCTGATCGACGCCATGCGCACGAAGTCGTGGGCCCGCGTCAGGAAGGCGGCGAAGGTGGCGGCGTACGGCACCCAGCCGCGGGCGGCCAGACCCACCGCGGCCGCGACCATCTGCTGCTCGGCGATGTAGCACTCGAAGTAGCGGTCGGGGTGTGCCTTGGCGAACAGTTCGGCGCGGGTGGAGTCGCCGACCTCCCCGTCGAGGGCGACGACGTCGCCGCGCGCGGTGCCGAGCGCGGCCAGCGCCTCGCCGAAGGCGTTGCGGGTGGCGACCTTCTCGCCCTCGTCCCAGCGGGGCAGGTCGGGCCGGGCGGCGGTGACGTCGTGCGCCCTGCCGTCCGCGGCCGGCTGGTGCACCCGTACCCGGACCTCGCCCGGTCCGCCGAGCTCGGCCACCGCCTCGTCGGCGTCCGGCAGCGGCTTGCCGTGCAGGCCCTCGCGGTCCTCGACGGCGGCCACGCCCTTGCCCTTGAGCGTGCGGGCGAGGATCGCGGTGGGCCGGCCGGAGGTGGACCTGGCCTCGCCGTAGGCGCGGTCGATCGCGTCGACGTCGTGGCCGTCCACCTCGACCGTGTGCCAGCCGAACGCCTGGAAGCGGCGCGCGTAGGCGTCCAGGTCGTGGCCGTGGCGGGTCGGGCCGCGCTGGCCGAGCCGGTTGACGTCGACGATCGCGGTGAGGTTGTCCAGGTGCTCGTACGCCGCGTGCTCGGCGGCCTCCCAGATCGAGCCCTCCGCCAGCTCGCTGTCCCCGCACAGCACCCACACGCGGTAGTCGCGGTGGTCCAGCCGCTTGCCGGCCAGCGCGATGCCGACGCCGACCGGCAGGCCCTGGCCGAGCGAACCGGTGGCCGTCTCGACCCACGGCAGCCTGCGCGGCGTCGGATGCCCTTCGAGGCGGCTGCCGAGCTTGCGGAAGCCGAGCAGTTCACCGTCGTCGATGGCGCCGGCCGCCTTGTAGGCGGCGTACAGCAGCGGCGAGGCGTGCCCCTTGGACAGGACGAAGCGGTCGTTGCCGGGATGGGCGGGGCGTTCGAAGTCGTAGTGGAGGTGGTTGGCGATCAGTACGGCCATCAGGTCCGCGGCGGACATCGAGGACGTCGGGTGCCCGGATCCCGCGGCGGCCGACGCCCGCACGCTGTCCACGCGCAACTGGCGTCCCAGCTCGTCGAGTTCGGCGGTGTTCATACGTCTCCTTCGGAAGTGTCAGTCAGTCGGACCGCTGGACGGGGCCGGGGGCTCGGAGGACGGCCCACCGGATTGCCCTCCGGACTGCCCTCCGGACCGGCTCCTGGCGGGCTCACCACCTGGTTGGTTCCCGGCGGGCTCACCGCCGGGCTGCTTCCTGGCCGGTTCACCGCCGGGCTGCTTCCTGGCGGGCTCCCCACCGGGCCGATTCCCGGCCCGTTCACCGTCGGGCCGGTTCCCGGCCGGCTCCGGGCCCGCGTCGGCCGACGTGCCCGCGGGCGGGTCGGCCGGCAGGCCGGTCCGCGGCTTCGCCCGCTGCTCCCGGCTGCCCGGCGTCCGGGCCAGTTCCGGCGACGCCGTGTCCAGCGGGACCGACCAGGACCGCACCAGCCCCAACTGCACGGCCTGGCGCGGCAGTACGGCGTCCAGCAGCCAGTCGGCCGCGACCCGCACCCGGTTGCCCGGCATCGCGGCCAGGTGGTAGCCGCGGGCCACCGCCCCGGCGACCGGGCCGGAGAGCGCGACGCCGAGCGGGTTGGCGGCCGCCTGCACCCCGCCGAGGTCCACGACGAAGCCCAGGTCGCGGTGGCGGTAGGCGCGGCGGTCGCCGACGCCGAGCGACGCGGCCACGTTCCGGCCCGCGACCTTGCCCTGCCGCCAGGCGTGCTGGGCCGTCATCGGCGTGTACGCGCCGGGCTGCTCCAGGTCCGGCACGGCGGCCGCGTCGCCGCACGCGAACAGGTCCGGGTGGCTCGGCACCTGGAGGTGCGGGTCGACGAGCAGCCGGCCGCGTTCCATGGGCAGCCCGAGGGACTCGGCGAGCGGATCGGGCCGTACGCCCACGCACCACACGAGGGTGCGGGAGTCGACGAACTCCCCGTCCGTCAGCAGGACTCCGTCGGGCGTGGCCTCCTTGACGGACGTGCCCATCCGCACGTCGACGCCGCGTCGGCGCAGCACGCTGTCGGCGGTCCGCGACAGCCGTTCGTCCAGTTCGGGCAGCACCCGCGGCGCGATGTCGAGCAGTATCCAGCGCGGCCGCATGCCCTGCCGCAGCGGGTGCTTGCGCACCTGCGCGTCGGTGAACAGCTGCCCCTGCGCGGCGACTTCGGTACCGGTGTAGCCGGCGCCGACCACCACGAACGTACAGCGGGCGGAGCAGGTCGCGGGGTCCTTCGCGACGGCCGCCAGCTCCACCTGGCGGGTCACGTGGTCGCGCAGGTACAGCGCCTCCGGCAGGCCCCGGAAGCCGTGCGCGTGCTCGGCGACGCCGGGGATGGGCAGCAGCTTGTTGACGCTGCCCGCGGCGAGCACCAGCCGGTCGTAGGACAGGGTGCCGCCGTCGCCCTCGGGGCCGGTGTAGTGGACGGTGTGCGCGTCCAGGTCGATCGCGTCGGCCTCCCCGAGCACCAGCCGTACGTGCGGCAGGGTGCCGGAGAGGGAGACGGTCACCCGGCGGGGTTCCAGGATCCCGGCGGCGACCTGGGGCAGCAGGGGCAGGTAGAGGAAGTAGTCGGTCGGGTTCAGCAGGGTGACGTCGGCCTTGTGCCGCACCAGCCGGGAAAGGGTGCGGGCCGTCCGGTACCCGGCGAACCCGGCACCGACGATCACGATGCGGGGTCGACTCACGGTTCGCCTCCGGCGCTGTCGGGTGCCTCGTAGGAGAGCCTTCCGCGTCCCCCTGGTCGGACCGCCCAAACGTCCGCCGGTTGCCGCCGGGGCCACCCGGGTACCCGGGTGGGCGACCTGACCGCCGCTTTCGCGGAGCTGCGTTGGAGGTACCCCCATGCCCGAGTACGGCTACTTCCTGTCGTGCGAGGAGTTCGCTCCCGCGGACCTCGTCGAGCAGGCGCGGATGGCCGAGCAGGCCGGATTCCAGTCGCTGTGGATCTCCGACCACTACCACCCGTGGAACGACGCCCAGGGTCAGAGCCCGTTCGTGTGGCCGGTGATCGGCGCCCTCTCGGAAGCGGTGTCGCTGCCCGTCGAGACGGCCGTGACCTGCCCGACCGTGCGGGTCCACCCGGCGGTGGTGGCGCAGGCGGCGGCGACCTCGGCGGTGATGACGAACGGCCGCTTCCGGCTGGGCGTCGGCACCGGCGAGGCCCTCAACGAGCACATCCTCGGCCATGTCTGGCCGCCCGCGCACGTGCGCCTGGAGATGCTGGAGGAAGCCGTCCAGATCATGCGCCGGCTGTTCACCGGCGAGGAGGTCAATCACCGCGGCACCCACTACACGGTGGAGAACGCCCGTCTCTACACCCTGCCGGAGGAGCCGGTCGCGATCGACGTCTCCGGGTTCGGACCGGCGGCGACGAGCCTGGCCGGACGCGTGGGCGACGGCTTCGTCACGATGATGCCGGACGCCTCGATGGTGGAGCAGTTCCGCAAGGGCGGCGGGGGCGGCAAGCCGGTCATGGGCGGCACGAAGGTCTGCTACGGCGCCGACCGGGACGAGGCGGTGCGCACCGTGCGTCGGCTGTGGGCCAACCAGTTCCTGCCGGGCGAGATGAGCCAGATCCTGCCCGAGCCGAGCCACTTCGAGCAGCTTCAGGCGCTGGTCACCGAGGAGATGGTGAGCGAGAAGGCGGTGTGCGGGGACGACGTGGACGAGCACGTGGCCGCGCTGTCCGCGTTCGCCGAGGCGGGCTTCGACCGCATCTACGTCAATCAGATCGGCCCCGACCAGCGCGGCTTCTTCGACTTCTACCGGACGAAGGTGCTGCCGCAGCTGAGGGAGTGACGGACGGTCGGGGGGGGGGGGGGGCCCCCCCCCCCCCCCCCCCCCACCAAAAAAATACATTTTTTGACCAGTTAAATAAATTTTTGGGCGTGTACCCGCCCCAAACAGGCCGACACCCCCCCCCCCCCCCCCCCCCCCCCCACCCCCACCCCCCCCCCCGCCCGCCCCCCCCCCCGGGGGGGGGCCCGGGGGCGGGGGCGCCCCCCCCCCCCCCCCCCCCCCCCCCCCCCCCACGACCTGATCATTCATTTGGACGACCTGATCATTCATTTGTGGGCCTTGACCCGGCGCAGACCGGCGCTCACCGCGACGCCCAGGCCGCCGGCGACCAGGCCGGCTCCCATCCGTCCCCGGTTGCGGGAGACCCAGTCCTGCGGGCTGTGCGCGATCGACTGGTCGTCGAAGCGTCCGTGCGCCCCGTGGTCCCGGCCGTGCGGCCCGTCCACGGGCGCCCACAGGTTCGGCAGTCCGCCGTGCCCGTCCTGGTCCTGCTGGGAGTCGAAGCCGGTGCGGGCGAGGTACCGGTCGAGCAGGCCGGGTACCACCGCGTTGGCGATCAGGGTGGCCACGGTGGAACCGCCCACCCAGTACTCGCGCCGCCGTCCGTGCGACGCGGCGTGCACGATCGCCCGCGCCGCCACCTCCGGCTGGTACACGGGCGCCACCGGCCGCGCCTGACCCGGCATCCGGCTGAGCACCCAGTCGAACTGCGGGGTGTTGACGGCGGGCAGTTGCACCATCGTCGTACGGACCCCGCTGCGTGCGTGCAGCAGTTCGCAGCGCAGCGACTCGTTGAACCCCTGGATGGCGTGCTTGGCGCCGCAGTACGCCGACTGCAGCGGAATGCCGCGGTAGGCCAGCGCGGAGCCGACCTGCACGATCGTCCCCCGGTCGCGCGGCAGCATGTGCCGCAGCGCCGCCCGGGTGCCGAACACGTAGCCCAGGTACGTCACCTCGGTCACCCGGCGGAACTCGTCCGGGGTGATCTCGGTGAACGGCGCGAACACCCCCGCGAACGCGTCGTTGACCCATACGTCGATGTGCCCGAACACGTCGGCGACCCGCTGGGCGGCGTCGTCCACCGCCTTGGCGTCCGCCATGTCCACCGGCACGACCAGCGCCTCGCCCCCGGCGCGCTGCACCTCGTCGGCGGCCCCGGCGAGTCCCTCGCGTCCCCGGGCCAGCAGGGCGACCCGGTCGCCCCGGCGGGCGAAGGCCAGGGCCGTGGCCCGGCCCACGCCGCCGCTGGCGCCCGTCACGACGACCGTCTTGCGCCCCTTCGGCAGGGGTACGCCCCCACGCCCGCGCACCACGCGTCACGCCCCGCGGTGCGGGTGCTCGGGGTCGATGTCGTCCGGTCGGGACGCCGGGGTGCCCCTGCCGGGTCCGGCGGGACCGGTGACCGGCCCGCCCGGTGCCCCGGCCGCGCCACCCGGCGCCGCGGGCGGCGCGGCAGGCGGCGTCACGGGCGGCGCGGCGGACGGCCGGACAGGCGGAGCGGCGGACGGCCCGGCGGACGGCGTCGGCGGGTGGGAGGTGCCGAGTCCGCCGGCCGGGGCGCCCGGAGCGTGGCTGCCGGTGCCCCAGCCGCGGCCCGCGGGGGCCCCGGCCTCGTGGGCCCCGTGGACCGCGGCGGCCCCGTGTTCCGGAGCCGTCGCGGACGGGTGCGGCCGGGCCGCGGCGCGCAGCGCGTAGGCGACGGCTGAGAGGATCACGGCGGTGATCAGGGCGGCGACCCAGCCGGGCATGCCGAGGGCGAGGGCGAGGCCCACGGTGAGCGCGAGGGCCGCGCCGGCGTAGAGGGCGGCGGCGCCGGACGCCGCGTACAGCATCGCCGTACGCCGCTGCTTGCGAGTCTGTTCGCGCAGTTCGTCGCGCACGGTCTCGCGCGCCACCTGCGCCAGCTCGTCGACCAGTTGCTTGTCCAGATGTTCCAGGTGATCCAAGCCTTCCATGGCCGCCGGGTACCCGCGCCGACGGCGCATAACACCGTCCGACGCCGTCCGCACGGCGGCGAGGAGCCGCGTGCGCCGGCCGTCGCCCCGGGTACCCGCCCACGGAACCGGACGGCCCCCCGACAGGAGGAAGAGGATGACCCAGCGCACCGACGTGGTGGAACTGCTCGAGGCACAGCACGCGCGCATCCGGACACTGTTCGACGAGGTGGCGCGCACCGCGGGCGAGGACCGCAGGCGGCACTTCCACGACCTGGTCCGGCTTCTCGCGGTGCACGAGACCGCCGAGGAGGAGGTCGTGCACCCCTTCGCCCGCAGCCACCTCGACGACGGCGAGACGATCGTCGGGCAGCGGATCGAGGAGGAGGAGAAGGCCAAGCAGGCCCTGGCTCTGCTGGACGACATGGACACCGACTCGCCCGAGTTCCTCGACCGGTTCGCGGCGCTGCGCCAGGACGTGCTCGCACACGCCGACAACGAGGAGCGCTACGAGTTCGCGCGGCTCGCCGAGGTCGCCGACAAGGGCCGGCTGGAGTCGCTGGCCCGTGCCGTGCGGGCCGCCGAAGCCCTGGCGCCGACCCGGCCGGACCCGGGCACCGACACGGCTCTGAAGAACGTGGCGGTGGGCCCGGTGGCGGCCGTCGTCGACCGCACCCGCGACGTCATCCGCAAGGCGGTGGGCTGAGCCGGTCGGGTGAAAAGTCCCGCCGCGATCAGGCGGCGCCCTGAAGCGGTGAGGCGATCGCGGGAATGGATCACCTTCTCCGGCTGCCCCAACTAGGCTCTGCGGCATGGACATTCTGGGAGCCACGCTGCGCGTCTGCGTCGACGACCTGGAGACCGCGGTCCCCTTCTACGAACGGCTCGCGGGCGGCCGGGCCCTCCGCTTCGAACGCGGTGGCGTCCAGGTGGCCGCGGTCGGCTGCTTCCTGCTGATGAGCGGGCCCGAGGCCGAGCTGGAGGTGCTGCGCAAGGTCGCGGCGACCATCGCCGTCAAGGACGTCGAGGAGGCCCACCGGGTGCTCACCGACCTGGGCGCGCACATCGTCGCGGGCCCGGTGGCGACCCCGGCGGGCCGCAACCTGATCGCGATCCATCCGGACGGCACGGTCTACGAGTACGTGGACCGCGGCGCCTGACCCCTCACCGGTCCCGGAAATTCCGTGGGCGTCGTCCTCGCGTGCCCGTAGAGTCGGCCCTCGACCGGCGCGGAACGACACGGAGAGCAGAGCGATGAGTGAGCAGCACACGTACCGGGTGATCGTCCGGGGGACGTGGGACGGGCTGAGCGACGCGGCCCGGCAGCGGCTGCTCGACGAGGCGGCGGACCACGGGCTGGCCAGCATGCGGTTCACCGAGGAGGGCTCGCTGACCTACGAGCGGTCGCCGCTGAAGCACTTCTCGATGCGGTTCGTGGTGGTGTCGGACGCGGCGGACGGCGAGGAGATGGCGGGCGCGATCGCGGAGGACCGCGCCGGGGCCACGCTGCGCGCGCTGGGCTACGGCTTCACGCGGATGAAGTCGACCGTCACCGACCTCGACACCATGAAGATCAACCTCAAGCCCGCATCTCGACGGTGAGCGCCCAGCGCTCGTGGTCCCGCCAGGCCCCGTCGACGTAGAGCATGTCCGGCGAGAAGCCCTCCAGGCGGAACCCGCAGGAGCGGGCCAGGGCGATCGAGGCGGCGTTGCCGGGCTGCACGTTGATCTCCAGCCGGTGCAGCCGCATCGGCCCGAAGGCGTGGCGCACCACCAGTTCCAGGCCCTCCCGCATCAGCCCGCGTCCGGCCGCGTGCGCGAAGACGCCGTAGCCGAGCGCGCCGCACCGGAAGCCGCCCTCGACGATGTTGTTGATGTTGATGAAGCCGGCGATGGCGCCGTCGCCGTGCTCGCTCTCCTTCGCGCAGACCAGGAACCCGGCCTTGGTCGGGTCCTCGATCAGCCGGCCCGCGTAGGCGGCGTAGGCCTGCGGGGTGTCCGGCGGGAACAGCCACGGGTGGTGCAGGTCCTTGCTCTCCCGGGCGCGGGCGGTGAACTCGGCACCGTCCCCGTAGGTGAAGTGGCGCAGCCCCACGCGGGGGCCTTCGGCGAGGTAGCGGGTCGGGGGATGCGGCATCCCGTCAGCCTACGACGCCGCCGCCCCGGTGGCCGTCGCACCGGGCGGGGTCGGCTCAGCGCAGCGCGGGTTCATCCAGGGTGAGCGTGCCGGCGTCGGCGTCGAGTTCGGCGCGCACGCCGAACGGGACGGTCAGGGCGCCCGCGCAGTGCCCGAACCCGAACTCCTCCGCGACGGGGACGCCGAGGCCGCCGAGCCGGTCGGCGAGGACGGCGCGCAGCTCGTCGTAGGGGCCGCACCCGTCCCAGGAGCCGAGCGCGACGCCGGTGACGCCGTCGAGCCAGCCGGAGCGCAGGAGTTGGGTGAGCATGCGGTCGACGCGGTACGGCTGCTCGCCGACGTCCTCGATCAGCAGCAGGCCGCCCCGGGCCCCGTCGCGGGCGTGCGGGGTGCCGAGGTCGGCGGCGAGCATGCTCAGGCATCCGCCGAGGGTCACGCCCCGGGCCCGGCCGGGGACCAGGGCGGTGCCCCCGGAGGCGATGCAGCGGACCGACTCGGGGGCGAACAGGGTGGCCCTGAGATGGTCCTGGGCCCGCGCGTTCTTGAGGAAGTCGACGCCCGCGGCCGCCGGGCCGTGCAGGGTGACCAGGCCGAGGCGGGTGGCGAACGCCTGGTGCAGCACCGTGATGTCGCTGAAGCCGACGAACACCTTCGGCCCGGCCGCCCGCATCGCCGTCCAGTCGAGCAGGTCGGCCATCCGCTGGGCGCCGTACCCGCCCCGCGCGCACAGCACCGCGTCCACCGCCGGGTCGCACCAGGCGGCCTGCAGGTCGGCCGCCCGGTCCGCGTCCGTGCCCGCCAGGTAGCCCAGCTTCCCGTGCCGGTCCAGGACGTGCGGGCCCACCACCGGGTCGAGGTCCCAGCCCCGCAGTACGTCCAGCCCGGCCTGCAGCCGCTCCTCGGGCACCGGCCCGCTCGGCGCCACGACGGCGACACGGGCGCCGGGGGCGAGCCGGGGAGGTCGCAGCAGCTCCCTCACTTCGACAGCTCCAGGGTCGGGATACCGCGCGGGTTCAGGCCGAAGACCTGTGCGTACAGGGAGAGTTCGGCCTGCAGGGCGCGGATGGTGGTCTCCGCCCGGCGGAATCCGTGCCCCTCCCCCTCGAAGGCGATGTAGGCGTGCGGCACCCCGCTGCCCTGCATGCGGGCGAGGAACCGTTCGCACTGGACGGGCGGGCAGATCACGTCGTCCAGTCCCTGGAGCAGCAGGAAGGGCGCGGTGATGCGGTCGGCGTGCTCGGTGGGCGAGCGTTCCGCGTACCGGGCGGGCACCTCGGCCAGCGGCCCGACCAGGCCCTCCAGGTACTGCGACTCGAAGTCGTGGGTCTCCCCCGAGGCCCAGCCGGCCAGGTCCAGGATCGGGTAGATGATCGTGCCGCAGGCGTAGACGTCGGTCGAGGCGAGCGACGCGGCCGCGGTCCAGCCGCCGGCGCTGCCGCCGCGGACGGCGAGCCGGGCCCGGTCGGCGGTGCCCTCGTCGGCGAGGGCGAGCGCGACGGCCGCGCAGTCCTCGACGTCCACCACGCCCCACTGCTCGCGCAGCCGGTCGCGGTACTCCCGCCCGTACCCGGTCGAGCCGCCGTAGTTGACCTCCGCCACGCCAATGCCCCGGGAGGTGAAGTAGGCGATCTCCAGGTCCAGCACCAGGGGCGACCGGCCGGTGGGGCCGCCGTGCGCCCAGACGACGTACGGCGGCAGTTCGTCGCCGGGGGCGGCGCACCCGGGGTGGTGGGGCGGGTAGACGTGGGCGTGCACGTCGCGTCCGTCGGGGCCGGTGAACGTGCGGATCTGCGGTTGGGGGTAGTACGCGGGCTCGACGGCGTCGTCGTGCTCGGCGCCGATGACGTGGGCCCGGCCCGTGCGGGTGTCCAGTTCGACGACCTCGTGGGCGCTGCGCGGGCCGGCGCCGACGGCCACGACCCGGTCGCCGTGCGCCGCGAGCGTGGGCGAGAACTCCGTCCAGGGGCCGGCCGCGTCGACGACCTCGCCGGTCTCCGGGTCGAGCACGCCGAGCGCGGCGGCGCCGCGGCCGTGCACGACGGCGATCAGGCCGTTGTGCAGCGGGGCGAACCAGCGGTGGCCGAGCTTCCACAGCGGGCCGCCGAACTCCTCCTCGCGCGGGCACACCGGCTCGCCGTCCCGGTACAGGTTCCACCAGCCCGTGCGGTCGCTCGCGTACAGCAGCCGGCCGTCGGCCGACCAGTCGACCTGGGCGACCGACTCCTCGGGCCCGCCGGCCACCGTCCGCGCCCGGTGGAAGGTGCCGTCCCCGGCGACGGAGGCCAGCACCACCTCCGTGCCGTCCCACGGCATGCGCGGATGGTCCCAGGCGAGCCAGGCCGCGCTGCGCCCGTCCGGTGACAGGCGCGGCCCGGTGACGAACCGGTGCCGGCCGTCGCTGAGTTCGCGCACGGCGTCCCGGTCCTGGGCCGCCGCGCCGTCCAGCGGTACGGCGGCCAGGACGCGGCGCACGTCGGTGGGCCCGTCGCCGGTGAACTCCTCCAGCACGCACCACACTTCGCCGCGCCCGGGCAGCACCTGCGGCTCCGCCCAGCGCAGTCCGCCGCCCACCGGGGAGACCGGGGTCAGCGGCAGCGGCTCGCCGCCCGGCCGGTACCGGTACAGCCGCTGGTCGGCGAAGTTCACGAACACCACGAGCGGTTCGCCGTCCACCACGGTCCCGGCCCAGGGCTGCCCGCCGTACTCGATGACCCGGCTGCGCACGTTCCACGGGGCGGGCAGCACCGACTCCTCCCCGCCGTCGGCGTGCCGGCGCACCAGCGTGCGCCGGCCGCCCTCGGCGGGCCGGGGCTCCGTCCACCAGGCCTCGTCGCCGACGAATCCCACGTACTCGGGGTGTCCGTCGTGCGCGGCGGCGAGCGCCGCGCTGATCGGCGAGGGCCACGAACCGTACGGCAGGGTCTGCACCGTCTCCCCCATCTCTGCTAGGCCGTCCGCAGGAAGCGGTCGAGGACGCGGACGCCGAAGTGGAGCGCCTCGACCGGGACGCGCTCGTCGACGCCGTGGAAGAGCGCCTGGTAGTCGAAGCCCTCGGGGAGCTTCAGCGGCGCGAAGCCGTAGCCGGTGATGCCCAGGCGCGAGAACTGCTTGGCGTCCGTGCCGCCGGACATGCAGTACGGCACGACGTGTCCCTCCGGCGCGAACTCCTGGATCGCGGCGCGCATCCTGGCGTACGTCGGCGAGTCGAGCGGCGCCTGCAGGGCCACCTCGCGGTGGTGGAACTCCCAGTCCACGTCCGGCCCGGTGAGCTCGTCGAGGGTGGCGCGGAACTCGTCCTCGCAGCCGGGCAGGAACCGGCCGTCGACGTAGGCCACCGCCTCCCCGGGGATCACGTTGACCTTGTAACCGGCTCGCAGCATGGTCGGGTTGGCGCTGTTGCGGACGGTCGCCTCGACCAGCTGGGCGGCCGGTCCGAGCTTGCCGAGCAGCCCGTCCACGTCGTGCAGGTCGGTGTCGATGCCGTACAGCGCGGCGAGTTCGGTGAGCGCCGCGCTGACGGTCGGGGTCAGCCGCAGCGGCCACTCGTGACCGCCGATCCGGGTGATCGCTTCGGCGAGCCGGGTGATGGCGTTCTCCCGGTTGACCTTGGAGCCGTGCCCGGCCCGGCCGCGGGCGGTGAGCTTCATCCACCCGGTGCCGCGCTCCCCGGCGGCGACGGGGTAGAGCTGCCGGCCGCTGCCGTCGTGGAAGGTGAACGCCCCGGACTCGCTGATGCCCTCGGTGCAGCCCTCGAACAGGTGCGGGTGCTCCCCGGCGAGGAATCCGGAGCCGTCGGCGGCGCTGTCCTCCTCGTCGGCGGTGAACGCGATCACCATGTCGCGCCGTGGCCGTACGCCGAGGCGCGCCCAGGCCCGCACGACGGCGAGGATCATCGCGTCCATGTTCTTCATGTCGACCGCGCCGCGCCCCCAGACGACCCCGTCGCGGACCTCCCCGGAGAAGGGGTGCACGCTCCAGTCGCCGGCCTCGGCGGGCACCACGTCCAGGTGCCCGTGGACGAGCAGCGCGTCGGCGGCCGGGTCGGTGCCCTCGATGCGGGCGACGACGTTGGTGCGCCCCGCGGTGCGCTCCAGCATGGCCGGCTCCAGCCCGGCTTCCGCCAGTCGCTCGGCGACGTACTCGGCGGCGGGCCGTTCCCGGCAGTCCCCGCCGCCGCGGTTGGTGGTGTCGATGCGTATGAGGTCGGAGGTGAACCGGACGACCTCGTCGAGCGCCTGCGCGTCAGCCATACTGCTCCTCCACGGCGGCCGAGACGACGGTGGTGACCGCCTTGAAGGTACGGATGCCCTCGTACATGGTCACGCTGGTGTACGCCACCTTGCGCTCCCCGGTCCGCTCGACGCCCGGCACCACGGTGGCGGCCATGGCGAGGTGCTCGGCGTCGAACTCGAGCGCGACGGTGAACGGGCCCGCCGCGACCGGTTCCTGGCGGACCGCCAGCGCGGCCGCCGACTTGGCCGCCGCGCGGATGTCGGCGGCGGTCCTGGCGGGCGTGCGGCACACCGCCGCGTACCGCGAGACGTGGTCCTTCACGGCGACCTTGAGCGCCTCGGGCGCGTAGCCGAGCGCGTCCTCGCACGCCACGTCGTCACCGGTCACGAGGACGACGGGTACCCCGAACTCGGCGACGACGCGTGCGTTCAGCAGGCCCTCGCTGGCGGGCACGCCGTCGAGCCACACGCCGGTGATGGAATTGGCGAGGTAGGTGTGGGCGAGGACGCCCTCCTTGCCGGCGCCCGCGTGGTAGCCGACGAACGCGATGCCGTCGACGTCGCCGCGCTGCACACCCTCCACCATGGACAGGTCCTTGTGCCGCCCGGTGAGCATCTGCACCCGCTCGTCGAGGTGTTCCAGGAGCAGGTTGCGCATGCTCCAGTGGGCCTCGTTGACGAGGACCTCGTCGGCGCCCCCGTCGAAGAAGCCCAGCGCGGCGGCGTTGACGTCCGAGGTGAACATCGGCCGGCACCGCTCCCACTGCGGCGTCCCCGGCAGCACGTCGGCCGGCCAGGTGACGCCGGTGGCGCCCTCCATGTCGGCGCTGATGAGGATCTTCATGGTCCGCCACGTTACGCGGCGCGGGGACGTCCCGCTACGGGGGGCGGCCCTCAGCCGGCACGGCCGGCCACCAGCCATTTCGACGGCAGCTTGATCCGGGTGCCGTCGGCGCCGAACTCGGTCGTGGTCAGCGGGAGTTCCCCGCTCGCCAGCACGGTGAGGCCGGCCGCGCGCACATGGCGGGGCACGGATTCGTCGGCCACCTCGCCGGGGGCTATCCCGTGCCGGAAGACGGGCGCGAGCTTGGGCGGCGGGCCGGCCGGGCGCTGTGCCAGGCCCAGCAGCACGGGCTTGGCGGCCTCGGAGAGCTCGACGAGGAAGGCCCGGCCGTGCTCGCCGAGGAGCGCGGCGACCGAGTCCACCATCCGCTGCCGGTCGTCGGGCTCGGCCTGGTGCAGCACGCCCCGCAGGTAGACGTTGGCGTCGCCGAGTTCCGCGTGCAGCGTCTCCGTCTCGTTCTTCGCCGCGAAGTCCAGTACGCGGTAGGTGGCCTGCCCGGCGGGGTCCGCGCGCCGGGCGTGCTCGACGGCCGCCGCGGACAGGTCGGCGCCCACGACGTGCGGGAAGCGGTCGGCGAGGAACCGGGTCTGGGTGCCGTTGCCGCAGCCGAGGTCCACCATCGGCAGGCCGGGCTCGGTGAGGTACGGCTCGAAGAGGGCCAGGTGCGGGCCGGTCGTCAGGGCGGGCTCCGCGTCCCAGAAGACGGCTCCCTGCTCCTCGGGGGCCTCCCGCCAGAAGCCCTCCCACGCCTCCCGGTACCGACTCGTCACGCTCATGCCCACTCCCCGGGGTGCGATGCGGGCCCGCCGCCAGTGACGGGCCAGTCCGGTCTATCGCACCCCGGAGACAGCTACAAGCGCGTGGCGCATTCCTTCACGCCCCATTCGATACGCGCGCGCCCCCGTGCTCCCTCACGCCCCCTGTCGCACCGTCAGCGCCGGGGCAGGGACAGCTCGAACCAGACCGTCTTCCCGGCCTTCGTGCGGCTGGCGCCCCATTCGCGGGCGAGCGTGCTGACCACGCGCAGCCCCCGCCCGGACTCGTCGAGCGGCCCGGCGCTGAGCAGCGTCGGCAGGTCGTGGTCGTCGTCGTCCACCTCGCACAGCAGCGTGTCGCCGCGCACCAGCCGCAGCTCGACGGAACGGCCGTGCGCGTGCCGTAGCGCGTTGGTGACGAGTTCGCCGGCCATCAGTTCGGCGCTGTCGGCGAGTCCGGTCAGCCCCCAGGCGTTCAGCTGCTCGCGGACCACCGCGCGGGCGCGGCCGGCCTGGGCCGGGTCGCGGGCGAGCCGCCATTCGGCGACGTCGTCCGGCGCGATACCGGCCAGCCGGACCATCAGCAGGGCCACGTCGTCCTTGCGCCCGCCGCGGGTGTTGAGGGCGCGGACCACGGTGTCGCAGGCGTCGTCCATCGAGGCGGCCGGGTGGGCGGCGGACTCGCACAGGGTCGCGAGCCCGACACCGATGTCCTCGCCGCGCACCTCGACCAGGCCGTCGGTGCACATGATCAGCCGGTCGCCGGGCGCCACGCGCACGCGTACCGCCTCGAAGGGCACGCCGCCGACCCCTATGGGCGCGCCGGTGGGCAGTTCGAGCAGTTCGCTGCGGCCGTCCTCGGCGCGGACCAGTACGGGCGGGATGTGGCCGGCGTTGGCGAGGTGCAGTTCGCTCGCGATCGGGTCGTAGACGGCGTACAGACAGGTCGCGAGGTAGGTCTCGCCGAGGCGCTGGGCGAGGTCGTCGAGGTTGCGCAGCAACTGGGCGGGCGGCAGGTCGAGGGCCGCCATGGTCTGCACCGCGGTCCGTAACTGGCCCATCATGGCGGCTGAGTTGAGGCCGTGGCCCATGACGTCGCCGACGACCAGGGCGGTGCGGGCGCCGGGCAGCTTGACCGCGTCGAACCAGTCGCCGCCGACGCGTCCGAGCAGGGTGCCGGGCAGGTATCGGGTGGCGATGTCGCAGCCCGCCATGCGCGGCGGGATGTGCGGCAGCATGCTGTCCTGGAGGGTCTCGGCGACTCTCTCCTGGTAGGTGTACATGCGCGCGTTGTCGAGCACGAGGCCCGCGCGGGCGGCGAGTTCGGCGCCGGTGACGCGGTCCATGTCGTTGAAGACGGGCCGCTCGGGGTGGCGCAGCAGGATCATGAAGCCGAGCACCACGTCGCGCGCCTTCAGGGGCACGACCAGCATGGAGCGGCCGGTGATCAGGGGCCGGATGTCCCGCTTCTCGAACTGGGAGGCGATGGCGTGTCCCGTCTCCTCGCTGATCCGCGGCACGAGGACGGGCTCGCCGGTCGTCATGCACTGGAAGAAGGGCGTGTGCGCCGGGAACGGCATGGCCTCGCCGACCGGCACGACGTCGTCCCAGCGCCCCGGTTCGTCGGTGTGCTCGACGGCGACGCGGTGCCACATGGTGGTGGTGTCCGGCACGCCCTCGGGGAAGCCCTCGCCGGCGACGACCTGCTCGCGCAGATAGGTGCCGGCCACGTCGGTGAAGCGCGGCACGACGGCCCTGCTGACCTCGGTGATCGTCCGGGCGAGGTCCAGGGAGGTGCCGATGCGGCCGCTGACCTCGTTGAGGAACTCCAGGCGTTCGCGTACGGCGGCGTACTCGAGGTCCTCGCCCTCGTCGGCGGGTTCGAGGGGCACGGCCCGGCCCTCGGCGGCGGCCCGCGCGGCCCGTTCCCGGCGGGCCTTGCGCTCGGCGCGCCGGGGCACGCCCCAGTCGGGGGTGACGGGCACCCGTTCGTTCTGGCTGAATTCCAGTACGGGGTAGCCCAGTTCGAGGATCTGGGCGACGATGCGAGCGCTGTCGGCGACGCTCATGCTGGGCAGGATCTCGGGGAGCCTGCGGGCCAGTTCGTCGGCGCCGGGGAAGTCGGTGTGCAGGGCGAAGCCGGGGGCGATGCGCTCGTAGCCCGCGTCGTCGCGGGAGACGTCCGGGGAGTTCAGCCGCGCCGCGTCGGCGGCCAGCACCAGCAGCCGTCCGGTTCCGGGGCCGGCCAGGGGGTAGGCCCACCACAGGACGTCCACCCGGTCGCGGTCGGGCACGGTGAGCCGGGCGCGGCCCGCGGCCGGGCAGCACAGCACGCGGTCGAGGGACGCCTCCAGGCCGGGACCGATGCCGTCGCCGTCCGGGTACGCCTCGCACGGGGCGCCGTCCTCCTCGCACGCGGCGTCGTCCTCCTCGGGCAGGGCTCCGGCGACGGGCAGCAGATCGGCGGCGGGGCGGCCGATCGCGTCCGGTCTGGCGACGCCGAACAGGCGGCGGGCGCCGCTGCTCCAGTGGGAGACGAGACCGTCGCGGTCCGCCACGACCACCGCCAGCGGGACGCGTCCGGCCTCGGCGGGCCGCGGCGCCGCGTCCTCCCCGGCTCCCCGGCCGCAGGGCGCGTCCCGCTCGGTCTCGGTGCCACGGTCCATGGCCCAGGCCCTCTCTCCCCACGGCTCCGCAAGATCTGTGCCGCCGTCACCACCGTACGGCTCCGTGCGGTGGTGACGGGCGCCAATGTGGGAATTGCGTTCAACCATTCGCTCCGGCGCGCGCGGAGCCGGACGGGCGCGCCGCGGATCTCAGTCCTCGTGGCCGAGCTGCAGGTCCCGCTCGGTGCGGCCGCCGCCCGCCACCTGGAGCACGGTGGCCACGGGCGGGTAGCCGGCCGCGATGACCGTGTACTCGCCGGAGGACAGGTCGACGAACCGGAAGGTGCCGTCGGGGCCGGTGGTGAGGGTGTCGGTGACGTTGCCCGCCGCGTCGAGCAGCGTCACGCGCGCGTCCTCGACCGGCCTCCCGCCGCTCGCCCGTACGGTGCCGCGCAGCACGGCGCCGCCCGCGAGTTCGACGTCCTGCCGGGTCTCCCGGGACGCCTGCACGCTGACGGGCAGCGCGGCCGGGCGGAAGACCGGCGCGCTGGCGGCGAGCGTGTACTCGCCGGCGACCAGTTCGGTGATGACGTAGCCGCCCTCCCGTCCGCTGCGGGTGGTGGCGACGACCTCGCCGTGCACGTTGGTGAGGGTGACGGTGGCGTCGCGCACGGGGCTGCCGTCGGCGGTGACCACGCTCCCGGCGAGCCGTCCGGCGCCGCCGAGGACGACGTCCAGCTCGACCGGGCGCTCGCCGACGGTGACGGAGACGGCCTGCGGCTGGTGTCCGCCCGCGGCGGCGATGAGCACGTACGAGCCCGCGCCCGGCGTGGACAGCGCGTACCGTCCGTCGTCGCCGCTCGCGCCCCGTCCGATCTGCTGCCCGGCCACGTCGATGAGCGTGAGCGCCGCGCGGGCCACGACGGTCCCGTCGGGGTGCTGGACCGTGCCGCAGACGGGGACTCCGGCGGGGTGCGTACGAGCCTGCTGGAGGGGGACGGTCACGGTCGCGGGCTCCGTTTCGGCGGCGTTGTGGGACACCAGGGGTTTCTCCTTGAGGAAGAAGGCGATCAGCGTGCCGAGGACGAGCACCGGCACCAGGTAGAGGAAGATCCGCGGCATGGCGTCGGCGTACGCCGCGATGTAGTCGTCGCGCAGCGCCGGGGGCATCGCGTGGACGAGCTGCGGGGTGAGGGACTCCGGGTCGGGCAGGGCGGCGCCCGCGCGCGGCGGGAGCCGCTCGTGGAGCGCGTCGGCGAGCCGGCCGGCGAACAGGGTGCCGAAGACCGCGGCGCCGACGCTGCCGCCGATCTGCCGGAAGTAGTTGTTGGCGCTGGTGGCGGTGGAGAGGTCGGCGGGCCGCACGGAGTTCTGCACGGCGAGGACGAGGACCGGCATCACCATGCCGATGCCGGCGCCGAGCACGGCCATCCAGACGCTGTAGTGCAGCCGGGGCGTGTCGGCCTGGAGGCGGGACAGCAGCCACATGCCGACGGCGGACAGGGCGCCGCCGAGCACGGGGAAGACCTTGTAGCGTCCGGTGCGGCTGACGAGCTGCCCGGAGACGATCGAGGCCCCGACGATGCCGCCCATCATGGGCAGCATCAGCAGACCGGACTCGGTGGCGGAGGCCCCGTCGACCATCTGCAGGAAGGTCGGCAGGTAGCTGGCCGCGCCGAACAGCGCGACGCCGATGACCAGGCCGACCAGCCCGGTGACGTTGAAGACGGAGTCCCGGAACAGCCGCAGCGGGACGAGGGGTTCGGCGGCGAAGCGCTCGGCGACGAGGAAGAGGACGGCCGCCAGCACGGCCGCGGCGCCGAGGCCGAGGACGACGCGGGAGTCCCAGGCGTACTCGGTGCCGCCCCAGCTGGTCAGCAGCACCAGGCAGGTGGAGGCGACGGCGAGCAGCAGCGTCCCGGGGAGGTCCAGCCGCGGCCGGGCCGAGGGCTTCGGCAGCTTCAGCACGACGGTGACGACGGCCAGGGTGAGCAGGCCGAGGGGGACGTTGAAATAGAAGCACCAGCGCCAGGAGAGGTGATCGGTGAAGTAGCCGCCCAGCAGCGGCCCGGCGACGGACGCGAGCCCGAAGGCGGCGCCGATCATCCCCATGAACCGCCCGCGCCGCCGAGGCGGCACGATGTCCGCGATGATCGCCTGCACGCCGATCATGAGTCCGCCCGCGCCGGCGCCCTGCACGGCGCGGAAGGCGATCAGCTGGTCCATGGTCCGCGCCCGCCCGGCGAGCGCGGAGCCGACGACGAAGACGGCGATGGCGAACTGGAAGACGCCCTTGCGGCCGAGCAGGTCGCCGAGCTTGCCGTGGACGGGCAGCCCGACGGTGGCCGTGAGCAGGTAGGCGGTGATCGCCCAGGACATCCGGTCCAGGCCGTGCAGCTCGCCGACGATCTTCGGCAGCGCGGTGGCCACGATCATCTGCTCCAGCGCCGCCAGCAGCAGCGCGAGCATCAGCCCGAAGAACACCAGCCGCACCCGGCGCGGGCCGAGTCCGGCCGCCGGGGCCGGCGCGGCGGGGGTCCGCGGGGGTGCCGGTGCCGCTTCCTCGTGCACCAGAGTGATCCCGCCCACGTGCCGCTCCCCTCGTCGCGCTTGCCCGCATTTCCCGCGTACGGCGACAACTACGGGCAAGGTCGGCGAGTTACGGCACGGCGGTGCCCGGCGCGGAGATCCACCCGATCCGGTGAGCGGCGTCAACGGCCGCCGGGCAGCGGGGACTTACTGCTGGACCTCGGTGGCGAGCCGGGCCAGCACGGCGTCGTAGATCCGGCCGAGCCCCTTGGGCGCGAAGGTCCTCTCGAAGAAGCCGCCGATGCCGCCCGCGCCGTTCCAGGTGGTCGTCACCACGACGCGGCAGCTGCCCTCGCCGGCCGGGGTGACCCGCCAGGTGGTGACCATGGAGGAGTTGCGGTCCTTCTCGACGAGCTCGCCGTCGGTGGGCTCGGTGACCTCCAGGAGGCAGTCGCGCACGCGCTTGCTGGTGGCCTGGAGCTTCCAGTGCACGAGGGTGCCCTCGCCGTCGCCGCCCTCGCGCACCTCGTACTCGCTGAACTGCTCGGGCAGCAGCTTCGCGCGCGTGCCGCTGTAGTCGGCGATAGCGTCGAACACCTTCTCCGCGTCCGCCGCGACGACCCGCTCCGTAGTGGCCTCGACCTGCGCCATTGCGTTCCTCCAGGACTTGCGTTCTCGGGGTTGGGGCAAGCCAACCACCCCCGCCCACGGCCGCCAAATCGGGGTGCCCGCGGGGGCCGGAAGCGGTCGGAAAAGAGCCTCGCACGATCATGCGAACGAATGTTCTATTCTGTGGCGCAGTGCTACCGAGGAGGCGTCATGCGCTGGGAGAACCTCACAGTGGAGTCCGGCGGCCACCGGCAGGCGGCCGACGCCGCGCTGTTCGGCGCGGACGCGGTGACCACCCGTACCTTCGACACGCCCGAGTTCCGCGGGATCACCTTCCACGAGGTGCGGGCCCGCTCGATCGTCAACCGGGTGCCGGGGGCCTCCCGCATGCCGTTCGAATGGACCGTGAATCCCTACCGCGGGTGCTCGCACGCGTGCGTGTACTGCTTCGCCCGCAAGACGCACACCTACCTGGACCTCGACGCCGGCCTCGACTTCGACTCGCAGATCGTGGTCAAGGTCAACGCCCCGGAGCTGCTGCGCCGCCGGCTCGCCGCCGAAGGCTGGCAGGGCGAGCACATCGCGATGGGCACCGACGTGGACTGCTACCAGCGCGCCGAGGGCCGCTACCGCCTGATGCCGGGCATCCTGTCGGCCCTGCGCGACCACGCGAATCCCTTCTCGATCCTGACCAAGGGCACGCTGATCCTGCGCGACCTCGACCTGCTGGTGCAGGCCTCGCGGGTGACGGACGTCGGCGTCTGCGTCTCGGTCGGCTTCGCCGACCCCGACCTGTGGCGCACCGTCGAGCCGGGCACGCCCGCGCCGGAGCGGCGCCTGGACGTCGTGCGCACGCTGGCCGGGCACGGCATCGGGTGCGGGGTGCTGATGGCGCCGGTGCTGCCGTTCCTGAGCGACCATCCGGCGCAACTGCGGGCCACCGTGCGGGCGATCGCGGCGTCCGGCGCCACGTCCGTCACCCCGCTGGTGCTGCATCTGCGGCCGGGCGCCCGGGAGTGGTTCACGGCCTGGCTGACCCGCCGTCACCCGCACCTGGTGCGCCGCTACGAGCGCCTGTACGCGGACGGCGCCTACGCCCCGAAGTGGTACCAGCGCCGGATCACCCGTCAGGTCCATGACCTGGCACGGGAGTACGGGATCGGTCCGGCCGGCCCGGGGGTGCCCCGGCGCGTCCCGCAGCGGCAACCGGAGCCGCAGCACGAGCCCTTGGAGCCACCGACGTCCGGTCCGACTCAACTTTCTCTCATTTGAGATCATTCGAGGGCATACCGCGACCCGATCGGGTCAAGTATTGCCAGAACGAGTTCTTCGGGGCCGTCTTTCCGGGACGATGCGGCGTGGACCGTGACCCACGCGGTTTCCGCAACACCTCCGTCCTGGGGAGGACCGCATGAGAAAACGCGCAGCCGTGCTGTGCGGTGCCGCCGTCGTCGTGGCCGGGACCGTCTCGGCCGTGCCCGCCGACGCGAGCGCCCCGAGGACCGCGCAGTCCGCGACCGCCGCGCCCCTCGCCTGGAAGAAGTGCGCCACCACCGACTACCCGACACTGCAGTGCGCCTCGCTCAAGGTGCCGCTCGACCACCGGAAACCGAACGGGCGGCAGATCACGCTCGCGCTGTCCCGCGTGCCGCACACCGCGAAGAAGTCCCAGGGGCCGCTGCTGGTCAACCCGGGCGGCCCGGGCGGCAGCGGCCTCACCCTCGCCGGTTTCGTCGCCTCCTCGCTGCCCAAGGCGGTCGCGGCCCAGTACGACGTCATCGGCTTCGACCCGCGCGGGGTGGGCAAGAGCAAGCCCGCCCTCGACTGCGCCCCCGGCTACTTCAACCCGGTGCGCCCGGACTCGGTACCGCGCACACCGGCCGTCGAGAAGGCCAACCTGGCCCGCGCCAAGTCCTTCGCCGCGGCCTGCGGCAAGAAGTACCCGAGCCTGCTGCCGTACATCGACACGATCAGCGCGGTGCGGGACATGGACTCCATCCGCCGTGCGCTGGGCGCCAAGCGGATCAACTACTTCGGCTACTCGTACGGCACCTACCTGGGCGCGGTCTACGCCAAGCTCTTCCCGGAGCACGTGCGCCGGCTGGTCCTGGACTCGATCGTCGACCCCACCGGGGTGTGGTACGACGACAACCTCGCGCAGGACTACGCCTTCAACGACCGCCACCGGGCGCTGATGGCCTGGATCGCCAAGTACGACGCGACGTACAAGCTCGGCACCGATCCGGAGAAGATCGAGGCCAAGTGGTACGCGATGCGGGCGGCCCTCGCCAAGAAGCCGGCCGGCGGCAAGGTGGGCGTCTCCGAGCTGGAGGACACCTTCATCCCCGGCGGCTACTACAACGGCTACTGGCCCTACCTGGCGGAGGCGTTCGCGGCGTACGTGAACGACAAGAACTCCGGCCCGCTGGTCGACGCGTACCAGAACTTCGCCGCCGTGGACGCCTCGGGCGACAACGGCTACAGCGTCTACACCTCGGTGCAGTGCCGTGACGCCTCCTGGCCGCGGGACTGGAACCAGTGGCGCAAGGACAACTGGGCGGTGTACGAGAAGGCGCCCTTCATGGCGTGGAACAACGCCTGGTACAACGCGCCGTGCGCGTTCTGGCCGACGAGTTCGCGGCACCCGGTGAACATCGCCAACGGCAAGCTGCCGCCGGCGCTGCTGTTCCAGGCGACCGACGACGCGGCCACCCCGTACGAGGGCGGCGTCACCGTGCACCACCTGCTGGCCGGCTCCAGCCTCGTGGTGGAGCAGGGCGGCGGGAACCACGGCATCACGCTCAGCGGCAACACCTGCCTGGACAAGTACCTCGCCGCGTACCTGTCCGACGGCACGGTGCCGCGCGGGGGCGGCGAGGCCGACGCGGTGTGCCAGAAACTGCCCGACCCGAAGCCGCTGAGCAGCAGGGCGGCGGCGCCGTCCGCCCACGGCTCGGCGCTGCACGGCCTGCTCGGCACCCGCGGCTGAGCACGGCCCCGCCGCGGGGTCCCGTCGGGGGCGTTGTCGCACCCGTGGTCCAGGATGGACGCATGAGCGAACCGACCAGGATCACCGCCCCCGACGGGGTCTTCCCCGCCGCCCAGTACAGCCACGTCGTCACCGGCACCGGCCGTATCGTCGCGGTCTCCGGGCAACTCGCCCTCGACGAGGACGGCAGGCTCGTCGGCGAGGACGACCCGGCCGCCCAGGCCCGCCAGGTCTTCACCAACCTCGGCCGCTGCCTGGCCGCCGCCGGGGCGGCCTTCGACGACGTCGTCAAACTCACCTACTTCGTCACGGACATGGCCCACATGCCGGCGATCCGCGAGGCCCGCGCGAAGCACATACCGGACGACCGTCTCCCGGCCGCCTCCGCCGTCCAGGTCGCCGCGCTGGTCCGCCCCGAGTTCCTGCTGGAGATCGAGGCGCTGGCGGTCGTGGACGGCGCCGTCCCCGGCGTGCAGGTCTGACGGGCCGGTGTTCACCGTTGCCGGGGGATCCGGGCCAGTGCGTGCACGGCCGCCTCGGCGAGTGCCGGGTGGGCCAGGGCCTCGTTGAGGACGGGGCCGGCCCGGCCGTCGGCCAGGGCGCCGAGTCCCTCCACACAGGCGAGGGCCACCCGGCGGTAGGGGTCGTGCGGGGTGAGCCTGCGCCGCAGGGTGGTGATGAGCGCCGGCACGGACTCGGGGGCGCGCAGTTCCACCAGGAGCCGGACCGGGTGCAGGGCGTAGGCGACGCGCAGTTCGTTGGTGGCGAGGGCGGCCGCCGCGCGGGCGGTGCGCGGGTCGCGGAGCCGGGCGAGGGCGTAGGCGGCGGACGCGCAGCGCTCGGGGTCGCGGTGGTTCAGGAACAGCACGAGCGACTCGAAGGCCCGCCGGTCCCCCGCGAGGCCCAGCCGCAGCGCGGCCAGTTCCCTGGCCCACAGCGGCTGCCCCGGCTCGGTGAGCACGTCCGCCAGTTCGTCGAGGTCCTCGGTCCCCGCCACGCGCTCGTAGAGCGGCGAGCCGCCCGACTCCCGTCTCAGGCGCTCCAGGTGCGCTCGCACCGCTTCCTCCCCAGGGCCTGTTGCGAAAGTCCCGCCGGCGAACACCGCCGACGCCGTCAGTCGCAGCCGATGGATTTCAGCTCTCTCGAGAGAACACCCTGCTCGATCAGGTCGAAATGATCCATTTCCGTGATGGAGAAGGACACCCCGGCCGCCGCTGAGGTGCGGCGTCGCACGGCGGCCTTCATTTCGGCCAGGTGTTCCTGGTAGTCGGCGGAGAGCACGATGTTGACAGTGTCCGCGATTTCCACAACACGGGAAACACGCATACCAAACTGATCATATCCGGCAGCGTCCCAGTAATGAATCATATCGTCAGCAAGCTGATGAACCTGTCCGAAATCCTTCGCGGCGATTCTGTTCGCATAGGCGCACAGCGCTCGGAATCCGTCCAGATCGGGAGCGAGGCCGATCAGTTTCTTCAGGGCGGGCAGCGGGTCGCTGCGGTCGGCGGCGGCGAACAGCCGGGAGATCGTCATGGTGGACCGGTTCACGTTGGGATCCAGCAGCAGCGCTCCGGAGACGCACGGGCGGCGGCGGGGACCGGCCGTCCAGTGCTCCGCCAGCTGGAGCACGAGGTCGGCCCCCAGCGAGAAACCGACCAGGACGATCCGCTTGTCCGGGTACTCGTCGCCGATCCGCTCCACCAGAGCGGCCACCATCTCCACATGGCGCTGCACGGGCACGGGCGGGAGGTGATCCCTGCCCCCCGGGGCGTAGCCCGCCAGGTTCACCGCGATGCCATGGATGTCCTGTGACTGCAGATACCCCTGGTAATCCGTGGCGTCCAGCCCCAGCCCGTGGAAGAAAACGACCACGGTGCGCGTATCAGCCAGACGTTCCAGATAGGTCAACTGTTTGAAACGCTTAGGGGTCAAGGAGTCGGCAGGGAGAAAAGTTGCCATGGAATCGGCCACTCTCTTGGTCGGGTGATGATGAATTCACTGTCAGTAACCCCAGACCATAGTCCAGTACCCGGTCAGCATGTGCAGGAATCGCACTTTCCGGCCCTTTATGACGTCCCGCGCTTCAGGTTCTCGGCGCAGGGGTAAGAAGGACCCGACCTGAGAGATTCCTGTACGGCCCGCTCGGCGACGTCAATGAGCGAGCGCAGATGGAACATGACAATCCATTTACGTCAGGTTGATCCAACGGGCCAGGGGGGCGTGCTTCATTGGAAGGTGCCTTGAGCGAGTCGGAGGCGGCGCGGCTCATCTTCGATCACTCGCTGTCCCGGAGCCGGGTGGGGCGGACAGGAGTGGAGCTCGAGTGGCTGGTGCTCCCCGTGGACGACCCGACGCGCCGGGCGACACACGAGGAGCTGGCGTTACTCGCCCGGTTCTTCGAGGGCCCCCTCCCCGGGGGCAGCCTGGTGTCCTGGGAACCCGGCGGGCAGGTGGAGCTGAGCAGTGCGCCGCACGACTCGCTGCGGGACTGCGTCGAGGCCGTCACCGGCGACCTCGCCGTCCTGCGGGGACGGGCGTCCGCGGCGGGGATGCGGCTGCTCGGCGCGGGGCTCGACACCCGGCCGCCGCTCTTCACCGTCGCCCTGCCCCGCTACCGGGCGCTGCGCCGCTACTACGCGCACTTCAGCAACGGCGACACCCTCCTGTGCAACACCGCCTCCGTGCAGGTGAACGTGGAAGCGGGGGACGACTCCGACGGATGGCGCGGCAGGGCCCGGAGGTGGTCGATCGCCAACTGCCTGGGGCCGGTGCTGATGGCGATGTTCGCCAATTCGCCGGTGGCCCGGGTTCCGGGCCGGCCCGAGGGGCCCGTGCTCTCGGGGCGGCAGATGCTGCGCCTCCAGGTGGACCCGTTCCGCTGCGGCCCGCTGCCCTGCGGCGGTGATCCGCGCGGGACATGGACCCGGTACGCGCTGAACACGTCGGTCACGGCCATCCGGTCGGCGCCGGACGCCGGCTCCCGGCCCGCCCCGGCCTCGCCGTTCTGCTGTCCCGGTCCGGCGGGCAGCGGCGTGGACCCGGCGGCGGTGTGGGGACCGGCGCCCGCCGGGCTGTCCCTCAGGCGGTGGCTGCGGGGCAGCGGCCCGCGACCGGTGCACCGGGACGACGTCTTCCACCATCTGAAGTCCCTGGTCGCCCCGGTCCGCGCGTGCGGGCACCTGGAGCTGCGCATGATCGACGCGCAGGGCGCCGACGACTGGGTGGTGCCCGTGGCCGTGGTCGCGGCCCTCATGGACGACGCGGCCACCTCCGACGCCGCCGCGTCCCTCATCGCGTCCGCTTCCCTGGCCCCCACCCGCCAGGACTGGCTCGACGCGGCGCTGCACGGCATGACGGATCCGGCGGTGGCCGGCCTCGCCAGGACGGTGATGGAGCTGGCGCTGACCGGCCTGCGCCGGCTGGGCACGTCCGCCGCCGTGACCGGCGCGGTCGAGCGTTTCGCAGAGAACCACACGTTTCGGGGCCTCGCGCCCGCGCACCTGCGGTGGCCGCACCGCACGGCGGTCGCGTGACCCCCTGTCCGTGAAGGAGTGACCGGTCCGTGTTCCTCACCCGCAAGGCGTCGTTGCGTGAGGCCCTGGCCGACATGAGCCACCACCAGCAGGGCAATCACGGATGGTCCGCGTTCCACGAGTGTCTCGCGGAGGTGGCCGCGTCCCGCGACTCCGCACCGCTCGACGATGTGCTGGCGGCGTTGTGGCACGGCCGGCCGTACATCAGCGACACCCACGCCATCACCCTGCTCGGCATCGCGGTGCGGCACCTGCTGCTGCGCGACGACGGGCCGGCGGAGGTGTTCGACCCCGAGCTTCCGCTCGCCCGCCGGGTCACCTCGCTCGCCCGGCTGTTCCAGGAGCGGGGAGACACCATCGCCCGTCTCATGGAGAGCCACTCCAACTCGTACACGGGCGCACGGCGTTTCCTGCTCCCGCAGCTCGTCATCGGCGCCTTCGCGGAGGCACGCGGCATCCGCCGCGTCCGCCTGCTCGACCTGGGCACCAGCATCGGACTGCTCCCGAGGCAGCTGAACAACGAGGTGATCTTCCGGCGTTTCGCGGGGGACCTGCGCTGGAACCCGGCGGCGCCCGCCTTCCGGCCCATCCCCCTGGAGCTGGCCTGCGGAGTGGACCGCGCCCCGCTGCCCACCGTCGAGTGGGTGCGCACCTGCCACGGGCCGTCCGACTACTACGAGCAACGGTTCGAGGAAGTGCTGTGGTCGCTGGAACAGGCCGCGCGGACGAAGCACGAAGTGCTGCTGCGGCCGCTCGACCTGCTGGACTCGCCGCGGCTGGAAGGCTTCCTGAAGTCCTTCTCCTTCAACGTGGTCACCTGCAACTTCGTGCTCTACCAGTACGGCGAGGACGTGCGGCGGACGCTCGTCCGGAGGGTGACGAGCGCGCTGGGCGCCCCGAGTCTGCTGCTGGTCATGGAGCTCAGTCACGCGCTCACCCGCAAGGGGTGCACGGTGCACGCCTACCGGGACGGCAGCACCGAGCCACTGCACATCGCCGACGTGTCCGACGCGCACTTCATCGGGGAAGTCACCGTGCGCCCGGAGCTGGCCGTCCTGACAGAGCCATGATGGAAATCCTCGGGGGAATTCGATGATCCGCTTGTCGTTGCTCATCGAGCGAGCGGCCGCGTTCGTCGGCCGGCACAGGCCGGCCGTGGCGGTGGTGGGAGGCGTGACGGGCGCCGCCATCGGCATCTACAGCGACGAGGCCCGGGCGGTGATCGCCTGGAGCTGGAGCCACGTCGTCGCCGGCGGCACGCTGGTGATCCTCGCCGTCACGGCGGTCTTCTCGCTGGCCTGGTGGGCGCGCGGCCTCGCAGAGCAACGCCGTGAGCTGCGGCGCGAGGTGGTCCGCAACTTCTTCGACATCCACGCCGACGACTTCGAGGAGGACCTGCCGTCGGACAACGCCGTCATCGGACGGCAGCTGTGGTACCTGGAACGCGCCACCGAGTCGCCCGATCTCGTCGTCCTGCTGCACGGCCTGGGACTGGACGCGGACGACTTCCGGCCGTTCATGAACGTCGCCCGGCAGCACACCGCCGCCATCACCCTGTTCGGGCACAACGCCGAGGAGGCGCGGGACGGCCGCTACCGCCCCATCGGCATGGCGGTGCACGCCGACCTCATCAGCGGAGCCATCAACAACCTGCAACGGCAGTACCCGTACAAGCGGTTGACGCTCGTCGGGTTCTCCGTCGGCTGCGACATGCTGTTCCGGCTGGCCGAACTGTGGCGGGACCATCCGGAGCGGCAGCCGAAGATACGTTCCGTGCTGCTGCTCGACCCGAACATCAACCACTCCACCATGGTCATCTCGGGGAAGGTCGCCCATCTCGATCCCGAGCGGCCCCTGGCGGAGCTGAAGCGCATCGCGCAGGTCCCGGAGGCGCTCGTGGAGTTCCAGAACTTCTGCGAGTACCTGCACAAGATCAGCGGCAAGGATCTCGCCCAGGTCCAGCGCTACGCGGCCGACCTGTGGGACTACTGGCAGCCGGACGGCCAGTACGAGCTGTTCTTCAGGCGTCTCGAACGGATCAGGGCGATCAGCGACAGGACCCGGGTGTTCTTCTCCCTGCACTTCGAACAGCGTTTCAACGACGTCGTGGCCCGCGCCCGGCAGCGAGGCATCCGGCAGGTCTTCGACATGCGCCGGGTGGACCACTTCGAGTTCTGCCAGGACGCCTTCCTCAAGCGGGAGATCGGCACGCTGCTGCGCGGCGGCTGACCCGGCCGGGCCGGCGCGGGACACGGCGAGCGCGCGAGGCGTACGCCACACACCGGGGGCTGGCGCGCTCGTTACCCACCGGTTAGGCTCAGACGAGCGAGTTACCCACTCGCACACCTGCTCGCGGCGGCCTGGTGACGCAGCCGTCGCGACGGGACACCTCCCACGCCCTCGGGGCGGTGGGGGAAGTCGGTTCGGTACATCGCGTACCTCAGTACGACGCGGCTCCGGGACAGGGCCGGTCGGATCGGCCGTCGCTCCGCGGGCGTGTGCGCGCCCCGCATCGACGGCACCGGGCGTGTGCGCTCGCAGCCCGGCCACACCCGCATATCTCCCGCACCCGGTGCGCCCTTCCGCGGCGCGCCGGGCGCGCTCCCAGTCGTCACCCTCATCTTCTGGAGTCCCGCGATGGCCACTCCCCTGTCCGACACCCCTCTGTCCCCCATCAAGACCGTCGCCGTCGTCGGCCTCGGCACCATGGGCACCGGCATCACCGAGGTCCTCGCCAAGGCCGGCCGCGAGGTCGTCGGCATCGACGTCAGCGAGGTCGCGGCCGCCCAGTCCGTCGCCGCCCTGGAGGCCGCCACCGCGCGCGCCGTGGAGCGGGGCCGGCTGACCGAGCAGGAGCGCGCCGACGTCCTGGCCCGCTTCCGCACCGCCACCGACCTGCGCGCCGCCGCCGACGCCGACCTCGTCATCGAGGTGGTCCCGGAGTCGTACGAGATCAAGCACCAGGTCTTCCGTGAGCTGGACGCGATCGTGCGCCCGGAGACGGTTCTGGCGACCGGCACCAACGCCCTGTCGGTCACCCGTCTCGCCGCCGACTCGGCCCGCCCGGAGCGCGTGCTGGGCCTGCACTTCTTCAACCCGGCCCCGGCGATGAAGCTGGTCGAGGTCGTCTCCTCGGTGCTGACCGCGCCCCAGGCCGTCGCCGCGGTCACCGACCTCGCCCTCGAACTGGGCAAGGAGCCCGTGGCGGTCGGCGACCGGCCCGGTTTCGTCGCGGACGGCCTGCTGTTCGGCTACCTCAACCAGGCCGCCGCGATGTACGAGGCGAAGTACGCCTCCCGCGAGGACATCGACGCCGCGATGCGGCTGGGCTGCGGTCTGCCGATGGGCCCGCTCGCCCTGCTCGACCTGATCGGCATCGACACCGCCCGCACGGTGCTGGACGCCATGTACGCGGAGTCCCGCGACCGGCTGCACGCCCCCGCCCCGATCCTCAAGCAGCTCAGCGAGGCGGGCCTGACCGGCCGCAAGTCGGGCCGCGGCTTCTACACCTACGAGGCCCCCGGCAGCGCCACCGTCGTGCGGGACGCGCTGACGCCGCTGGAGGGCGCGGACCTCACCCCGGGCCGTCCGGTCCGCTCCGTCGGCGTGGCCGGCTCGGGCACCATGGCCTCCGGCATCGCCGAGGTGTTCGCCAAGGCCGGCTACGAGGTCGTGCTGGCCGCCCGCAGCGAGGAGAAGGCGCAGGCCGCCAAGGCCCGCATAGGCAAGTCCCTGGCACGCTCCGTCGACCGCGGGCGGATGACGGCCGAGGGCGCCGCGCAGACCCTGGAGCGGATCACCCCGGCCGGTTCCTACGACGCCTTCGCCGACGTCGACCTGGCCGTCGAGGCGGTCGCCGAGGACCTGGAGGTCAAGCGGCAGCTGTTCGCGGCGCTGGACAAGGTGTGCAAGCCGGGCGCGGTGCTGGCCACCACCACCTCCTCGCTGCCCGTCGTCGCCTGCGCCCGTGCCACCTCGCGGCCGCAGGACGTGATCGGCATGCACTTCTTCAACCCGGCGCCGGCGATGAAGCTGGTCGAGGTGGTCCGTACGGTGCTGACCGCGGACGACGTCCACGCGACGGTCCGCGAGGTCTGCGCCAAGATCAGGAAGCACGCCGTGGACTGCGGCGACCGCGCGGGCTTCATCGTGAACGCCCTGCTGTTCCCGTACCTCAACAACGCGGTCAAGATGGTGCAGGAGCACTACGCCTCCCTCGACGACATCGACACGGCGATGAGGCTGGGCGGCGGCTACCCGATGGGCCCGTTCGAGCTGCTGGACGTCGTCGGGCTCGACGTCTCCCTGGCGATCGAGAAGGTGCTGCACCGCGAGTTCCGCGACCCGGGCCTGGCGCCGGCCCCGCTCCTGGAGCACCTGGTGGCCGCGGGCTGCCTCGGCCGCAAGACCGGCCGCGGCTTCCGCGAATATGCCCGGCGGTAAGCGCCCGGACGACCGGCCGACGGGCGAGCCGGACTGGGGCGGGCTGCTCGGCCCGGGCAGCCGCCCCCCTGCCGCCCGGCGGGGCTCTCCCCCGCCGGCGCCGTCCGGTCCCCCACCCGTGCAGGGCGGTACCCCGTCCGGCCGGGGCGGGGGAACCCCGGTACCTGCGCGGCACGCTGCGCGCATGCAGTACGTTCGGGTCATGTCCCAGCCCGCCAAGTCCTCACGTACACCAGCTACGCCCGACGCGCCGGAGAGTGCCGCAGGCAGCCGCGCCGCCGCCCAGCGGCTCAAGATGCGCCGGGAGCTGGCGGCCGCGGCGATGGAACTGTTCGCGACCAAGGGCTACGAGGCGACCACCGTCGACGAGATCGCGGCCGCCGCCGGGGTGGCCCGCCGCACCTTCTTCCGCCACTTCCGCTCCAAGGAAGAGGCGATCTTCCCGGACCACGACGACACGCTGATCCGCGCGGAGGCCGTGCTGAACGCGGCCCCGGCGCACGAGCATCCGCTCGACACGGTGTGCCGCGGCATCAAGGAAGTCATGAAGATGTACGCGGCCCGGCCGGAGATCTCCGTCGCCCGCTACAAGCTCACGCGCGAGGTGCCCACCCTGCGCGAGGCGGAGATCGCGTCGGTGGCCCGCTACGAGCGCCTGTTCACCCGCTACCTCCTCGGCCACTTCGACGAGCACGCCCACGACGACGACGCCAACGACGATCCGCTGCTGGCGGAGGTCGCCGCGTCCGCCGTGGTCACCGCCCACAACCATGTCCTGCGGCGCTGGCTGCGGGCCGGCGGGCAGGGTGACGTGGAGGCGCAGCTGGACCACGCCTTCGCGATCGTGCGCAAGACGTTCGGGACGGGCATCGGGGCCGGGCGCGGCTCGGCGCCGCGGTCCGCGGCGCCCGCCGCGGTCTCCGCGCACGGCGAGGTCCTGGTCACCGTGGCCCGCACCGACGCCCCGCTGGACGAGGTGATGCGGACGATCGAGGAGGCGCTCAAGGACCGCTGAGCCCCCGGCGACATGATGCCGAGGTGCTCTCGGACACATCGCCGCTGTGACGACGGCCACCCCCCGGGGTGGCCGTTTTGCCATGTCAGAGGGGTTTTTCGGGTAGCTTTCACGGCCCGTTCGATCGATCATCGCTCATTTGTTACGTAAAGATTTCATCTGAGAGCAATTTCTGGCACCCAGTGCCTTGTCACGTGACACGGCGTGCCATACGTTGAAGGTGTCCGGGCGGCCGGCGTGCCGAGACCTCGCGTACGCCGGCTGTCCCCGCAAGCCCCTGGCCTGCGCGCCCGGACGCCTGCGTCACAGGCACCCTTCCGCGCCACAAAGCGCCGCCAGCCAGCACCACCCGCCGAACCGACGGCCCACCTCACACCCTCAGCAGCACCGACGTAACCCTCAGCGTCTCCCCTCAAGACGCCATTCGCCGGAGGCAACACCGTGACCGTGAAGGACATCCTGGACGCGATCCAGTCGCCCGACTCCACGTCGGCGGACTTCGCCGCCCTGCCGCTCCCCGAGTCGTACCGCGCGATCACCGTGCACAAGGACGAGACGGAGATGTTCGCGGGCATGACCACCCGCGAGAAGGACCCGCGCAAGTCGCTGCACCTCGACGAGGTGCCGCTGCCCGAGCTGGGCCCGGGCGAGGCCCTGGTGGCCGTCATGGCCTCCTCGGTGAACTACAACAGCGTCTGGACCTCGATCTTCGAGCCGCTGTCGACCTTCGGGTTCCTGGAGCGGTACGGCAAGCTCAGCGAGCTCACCAAGCGCCACGACCTGCCCTACCACATCATCGGCTCCGACCTCGCGGGCGTGGTCCTGCGCACCGGCCCGGGCGTGAACGCCTGGAAGCCGGGCGACGAGGTCGTCGCGCACTGCCTGAGCGTGGAGCTGGAGTCCAGCGACGGCCACAACGACACGATGCTCGACCCCGAGCAGCGCATCTGGGGCTTCGAGACCAACTTCGGCGGCCTCGCGGAGATCGCCCTGGTGAAGTCCAACCAGCTGATGCCCAAGCCCGGCCACCTGAGCTGGGAGGAGGCAGCCGCGCCCGGCCTGGTCAACTCCACCGCCTACCGCCAGCTCGTCTCCCGCAACGGCGCCGGCATGAAGCAGGGCGACAACGTCCTGATCTGGGGTGCCTCCGGCGGCCTCGGCTCGTACGCCACCCAGTTCGCCCTGGCCGGCGGCGCGAACCCGATCTGCGTCGTCTCCTCGCCGCAGAAGGCGGACATCTGCCGCTCGATGGGCGCCGAGGCGATCATCGACCGCAACGCCGAGGACTACAAGTTCTGGAAGGACGAGCACACCCAGGACCCGAAGGAGTGGAAGCGCTTCGGCAAGCGCATCCGCGAGCTCACCGGCGGCGAGGACATCGACATCGTCTTCGAGCACCCCGGCCGCGAGACCTTCGGCGCCAGCGTGTACGTCACCCGCAAGGGCGGCACCATCACCACCTGCGCCTCCACCTCCGGCTACATGCACGAGTACGACAACCGGTACCTGTGGATGTCGCTGAAGCGGATCATCGGCTCGCACTTCGCGAACTACCGCGAGGCGTGGGAGGCCAACCGCCTCATCGCCAAGGGCAAGATCCACCCGACGCTCTCCAGGGTCTACTCCCTGGAGGACACCGGGCAGGCGGCCCACGACGTGCACCGCAACCTCCACCAGGGCAAGGTCGGCGTGCTGTGCCTGGCCCCCGAGGAGGGCCTGGGCGTGCACGACGAGGAGATGCGCGCCAAGCACATCGACGCCATCAACCGCTTCCGCAACATCTGAGGACAGCGGAGGTATCGCACATGACTGAGCGTCAGGCGCCGCAGGAGCGCAAGGAACGCGACCGGCCGTGGCTCATGCGCACGTACGCCGGTCACTCCACGGCCGAAGCGTCCAACGAGCTGTACCGGCGCAACCTCGCCAAGGGCCAGACCGGCCTGTCGGTGGCGTTCGACCTGCCGACGCAGACCGGCTACGACCCCGACCACGTCCTCGCCCGCGGCGAGGTCGGCCGGGTCGGGGTGCCGGTCTCGCACCTCGGTGACATGCGCCGGCTGTTCCAGGACATCCCCCTGGAGCAGATGAACACCTCGATGACGATCAACGCCACGGCCATGTGGCTGCTGGCGCTCTACCAGGTCGTCGCGGAGGAGCAGGGTGCGGACATCACCAGGCTCCAGGGCACGACCCAGAACGACATCGTCAAGGAGTACCTGTCCCGGGGCACGCACGTGTTCCCGCCGGGGCCGTCGCTCCGCCTGACGACGGACATGATCGCGTACACGGTCTCCCACATACCGAAGTGGAACCCGATCAACATCTGCAGCTACCACCTGCAGGAGGCGGGCGCCACGCCGGTGCAGGAGATCGCGTACGCGATGTCCACCGCCATCGCGGTGCTGGACGCCGTGCGCGACTCCGGGCAGGTGCCCGCCGAGAAGTTCGGCGACGTCGTCGCCCGCATCTCCTTCTTCGTGAACGCCGGCGTGCGGTTCGTCGAGGAGATGTGCAAGATGCGGGCCTTCGGCCGGATCTGGGACCAGGTCACCCGCGAGCGGTACGGCATCCAGGACCCCAAGCAGCGCCGCTTCCGCTACGGGGTCCAGGTCAACTCCCTCGGCCTGACCGAGGCGCAGCCGGAGAACAACGTCCAGCGGATCGTCCTGGAGATGCTGGCCGTGACCCTCTCCAAGGACGCCCGCGCGCGTGCCGTGCAGCTCCCCGCGTGGAACGAGGCCCTCGGCCTGCCCCGCCCCTGGGACCAGCAGTGGTCGCTGCGCATGCAGCAGGTGCTGGCGTACGAGAGCGACCTGCTGGAGTACGCCGACATCTTCGAGGGCTCGAAGGTGATCGAGGCCAAGGTCGCCGAGCTGGTCGAGGCCTCGCTCGCCGAGATCGAGCGCATCCAGGAGATGGGCGGCGCGATGGCGGCCGTCGAGTCCGGCTACCTCAAGTCGCAGCTCGTCGCCTCGCACGCGGCCCGCCGGGCCCGTATCGAGTCCGGCGAGGAGAAGATCGTCGGCGTCAACATCTTCGAGACGACCGAGCCGAACCCGCTGACCGCCGACCTGGACACGGCCATCCAGACGGTCGACCCGGCCGTCGAGGCCCGCGTCATCGCCTCGCTCCAGCACTGGCGCGACACCCGCTACCAGCCGCCCTTCAACCACCCCCGGCCCTGCAAGGCGCTGGAGCGGCTGAAGGAGGCCGCCAAAGGCACCGAGAACCTGATGGAGGCCACCCTGGAGTGCGCCCGCGCCGGGGTGACGACCGGCGAGTGGGCCGGCGCGCTGCGCGAGGTGTTCGGCGAGTTCCGGGCGCCCACGGGCGTGTCCTCGGCGCCGGTCGCGGTGACCGCGGAGGCCGGGACCGCGCTCGCCGAGGTCCGCCGCAGGGTGGACGCCACCGCCCGCGACCTGGGCGTCGGCAAGCTGCGCTTCCTGGTCGGCAAGCCGGGCCTGGACGGGCACTCCAACGGCGCCGAGCAGATCGCCGTGCGGGCCCGCGACGCCGGGTTCGAGGTGGTCTACCAGGGCATCCGGCTCACCCCGGAGCAGATCGTGGACGCGGCCCTCGCCGAGGACGTGCACGCGGTCGGCCTGTCCATCCTCTCCGGCTCGCATTCCCAGCTGGTGCCGGACGTGCTGGAGCGCCTCCGTGTGGCCGGTGCCACAGATATACCGGTGATCGCCGGTGGCATCATCCCGAGTGGCGACGCCGAACAGCTCAGGGCCGCCGGAGTGGCCGCGGTCTTCACCCCGAAGGACTTCGACATCACCGGCATCATCGGCCGCATCGTCGACGAGATCCGGAAAGCGAACAAGCTCGACCCCCTGGAGGTCCCCGCATGACCAGCCCTGCTCCCCAGGTCAACCGACTGCGCCCGCGGCGCTCCTGCCTGGCCGTCCCGGGCTCGAACCCCCGCTTCCTGGAGAAGGCGCAGGGCCTCCCGGCCGACCAGGTCTTCCTCGACCTGGAGGACGCGTGCGCGCCGCTCGCCAAGCCCGAGGCGCGGCACACCATCGTCAAGTTCCTCAACGAGGGCGACTGGACGGGCAAGACCAGGGTCGTGCGCGTCAACGACTGGACGACCGAGTGGACGTACCGGGACGTCGTGACGGTCGTCGAGGGAGCCGGCCCGAACCTCGACTGCATCATGCTGCCGAAGGTGCAGAACGCCCAGCAGGTCGTCGCCCTGGACCTGCTGCTGACGCAGATCGAGAAGACCATGGGCTTCGAGGTCGGCCGCATCGGCATCGAGGCGCAGATCGAGAACGCGCAGGGCCTGAACAACGTCAACGAGATCGCCCAGGCGTCCCCGCGCATCGAGACGATCATCTTCGGCCCGGCCGACTTCATGGCGTCGATCAACATGAAGTCGCTGGTCGTGGGCGAGCAGCCGCCGGGCTACCCGGCGGACGCCTACCACTACATCCTGATGAAGATCCTGATGGCCGCCCGCGCCAACGACCTCCAGGCGATCGACGGCCCCTACCTGCAGATCCGCAACGTCGACGGCTTCCGCGAGGTGGCCGGCCGCGCCGCCGCGCTCGGCTTCGACGGCAAGTGGGTGCTGCACCCCGGCCAGGTCGACGCCGCCAACGAGGTCTTCTCGCCCTCGCAGGAGGACTACGACCACGCCGAGCTGATCCTGGACGCGTACGAGTACTGCACGTCCGAGGCGGGCGGCAAGAAGGGCTCCGCGATGCTCGGCGACGAGATGATCGACGAGGCCAGCCGCAAGATGGCGCTGGTCATCGCGGGCAAGGGACGCGCCGCCGGCATGCAGCGCACCAGCAAGTTCGAGATCCCGGAGGCGTAGGCGCCATGCAGTTCGGACGCACCTACGAGGAGTTCGAGGTCGGGGCGACGTACAAGCACTGGCCGGGCAAGACGGTCACGGAGTACGACGACCACCTGTTCTGTCTCCTCACCATGAACCACCACCCGCTCCACATGGACACGAACTATGCGGAGAAGACGACGGACTTCGGCAAGAACGTCGTCGTGGGCAACTACATCTACTCCCTGCTGCTGGGCATGTCCGTCCCGGACATCTCCGGCAAGGCGATCGCCAACCTGGAGATCGAGTCGCTGAAGCACGTGGCGCCGACCTTCCACGGCGACACGATCTACGGCGAGACGACCGTGCTCGACAAGTGGCCGTCGAAGTCGAAGAACGACCGCGGCATCGTGTACGTCGAGACCAAGGGCTACAAGCAGGACGGCACCCTGGTGTGCGTGTTCCGCCGCAAGGTGATGGTCCCGACGGAGACGTACATCAAGGAGCGCGGCGGCGAGCAGCCCGGCCGCCCGGAACTTCAGGAAGGCTGATCGATGGCGCGCCTCGCCCAGACCGCCGGTCTGACCGACGTCCAGCAGGAGATCCTCTCCACCGTCCGCGACTTCGTGGACAAGGAGATCATCCCGGTCGCCACCGAGCTGGAGCACCGCGACGAGTACCCGCAAGCGATCGTGGACGGCCTGAAGGAACTCGGCCTGTTCGGTCTGATGATTCCCGAGGAGTACGGGGGCCTGGGCGAGTCGCTCCTCACCTACGCGCTGTGCGTCGAGGAGATCGCCCGCGGCTGGATGTCGGTGTCCGGCATCATCAACACCCACTTCATCGTGGCGTACATGCTCAAGCAGCACGGCACGCAGGAGCAGAAGGACCACTTCCTGCCGAGGATGGCGGCCGGCGACATCCGCGGCGCCTTCTCGATGTCGGAGCCCGGCCTGGGCTCGGACGTGTCCGCGATCACCTCCAAGGCGGTGAAGGACGGCGACGAGTACGTCCTGAACGGCCAGAAGATGTGGCTGACCAACGGCGGCACGTCGTCTCTGGTGGCGGTGCTGGTCCGGAGTGACGAAGGACACCCCGAGGGCACCGCGCCGCACAAGTCGATGACGACCTTCCTGGTGGAGAAGGAGCCCGGCTTCGGCGAGGTCCGCCCCGGCCTCACCATCCCGGGCAAGATCGACAAGATGGGCTACAAGGGCGTCGACACCACCGAGCTGATCATGGACGGCCTGCGCGTGCCGGCCGATCGGGTGCTCGGCGGGGTCACCGGCCGAGGTTTTTACCAAATGATGGACGGAGTCGAGGTCGGCCGCGTGAATGTGGCGGCGCGTGGCTGCGGCGTCGCCCAGCGTGCGTTCGAGCTGGGCGTCCAGTACGCCCAGCAACGTCACACTTTCGGCAAACCGATCGCCCAGCACCAGGCGATCCAGTTCAAACTCGCCGAGATGGGCACCAAGGTCGAGGCCGCGCATGCGATGATGGTGAACGCGGCCCGCAAAAAGGACTCCGGAGAACGAAACGACCTCGAAGCAGGGATGGCGAAGTACCTCGCCTCCGAGTACTGCAAGGAGGTCGTGGAGGATGCCTTCCGGATCCACGGCGGCTACGGCTTCTCCAAGGAGTACGAGATCGAGCGCCTCTACCGGGAGGCTCCGATGCTGCTCATCGGTGAAGGTACCGCCGAGATCCAGAAAATGATCATCGGGCGCAGGCTGCTCGAAGAGTATCGGTTCCAGGGCTGATTGTCCCAGGACGGGGTGTTTTCTTCGATAAGAAGATCACACCCCGTAGGCACTCTTCGGACGCCGACTCGTCTTCCTCGCTTGCCCAGTTGTGGCCTACGACCGGTACGATCCCGGAAAAGCCGCCGTCCCCCGTTCCAGCGCGGCATCATCCGCTACGAAGGTCATCCATGCCCCACAGCCAAACCTCTGCACCACGCGACAGCCTGGTCGGCGTACGCCTCGCGCGCGGAGCATCGCCGTGGCTTCTCCCGACCGTCGCCACCGCAGCCCTCAGCCTGATCCGGGCACGCCGCTCCGGTGTCGCCAAGGCCGTGGCCGTGCCCACCACCGCGCTCGCGGCGGGCATGCTGTGGTTCTTCCGCGACCCCGAGCGCGAGATCGCCCAGGGCCGGGTCATCTCGCCCGCCGACGGAGTGGTGCAGAGCATCATGCCGTGGAAGGACGGCCGCACCCGCGTCGCGATCTTCATGAGCCCGCTCAATGTCCACGTCAACCGGGCGCCGCTGGCCGGCACGGTGACGTCGGTCGAGCACATCCCGGGTGGGTTCGTTCCGGCGTTCAACAAGGAGAGCGAGAACAACGAGCGCGTAGTCTGGCATTTCGACACCGAACTCGGCGACATCGAGATGATCCAGATCGCCGGCGCCGTGGCCCGTCGCATCGTCCCTTACGTGCCGCAGGGCACCAAGGTCGAGCAGGGTGACCGCATCGGTCTGATCCGCTTCGGCTCGCGTGTCGACATCTACCTGCCCGAAGGCGTGGATGTCGCGGTCGAGGTCGGACAGAAGACCGTGGCTGGGGTGACTCGCATTGACCGTGATTGATCCGGATACACAGGCGGGCTGGGTGCCCGAGGCGGACGAGGCGGACGACGAGGAGGAGATGCCGCTCTCTCTCCGCCTCTCGATAGCGGACACCCTCACCCTCGGCAACGCCACGTGCGGCTTCATGGCCGTGTACTTCACCACCACCGGCATCCTGATCCCGCACCTCACGGGCGACCAGGAGACCGGCATGGCCCGGCACAGCGCGGCCACGGCGGTGATCCTGATGCTGTGCGCCGCGGTCTTCGACCTGTTCGACGGCCTGGTGGCGCGCAAGCTGCGCAGCTCGCCGATGGGCGCGGAGCTGGACAACCTCTCCGACCTCATCAGCTTCGGCCTGGCGCCGGCGTACTTCGTCCTGGTCTACGGGATGGTGGCCGACGACGCGCACCAGCGGGTGGCGGCGCTGGGTGCGATCGTGGTGCTCCTGGCGGTGGTGCTCAGACTCGCGCGGTTCTCGTGCGTGACGATGAAGGACGGCATGTTCCAGGGCATGCCCTCGCCGTTCGGCGCGCTGACGGTCGTCTCGATCGTGCTGCTGGAGCTGCCCTTCGTGGCGACCCTGCTGGCGATCCTGGGCACGGCCTGGCTGATGGTGAGCCGGGTGGAGTACCCCAAGCCGCGGGGCCGTCTCGCGGGGGCGATGCTCTCGTGGATCGTCCTGTCGATGGGCCTGCTGGCGGCCTGGGCGTTCGACGCCCCGAGCGGCCAGCTGCTCCTCCAGACGGGCTGCGCCCTGCAACTGGTCATGGGCGCGGTCATCCCGCTGTTCGCCACGGCCCGCCGGGTGAACAACTTCCGCGGCAACCGCCGCGAGGCGCGGGCCGCGCAGCTTCCGTAGGACTCTGCGGCTTTCGAAGGGCCCGAGCCGGGTGGCTCGGGCCCTTCGCCGTCTCCCCCGCTCCACCGCCGCCGGCCTCCCGTGCACCCCGGCGTCGTTGACGCGTGTAGCGCTCTACCCCACCCTGGTCGGGGACCGCCGCCCGGGCGGGCGGCAACGCGCACATCCATCCGATGACACGGTCGGGAGGCCGGGATGCTCAGACGGGCAACACGCACGCTTCTGTCGATTGTCATGATCATGACTGGCGCGGTGCTCGGTGTGGGGGCGACCGCGGGCTCGGCACAGGCCGACGAGTGCTACACCTGGAGCCGCACCCTCTCCCAGGGCTCCTCCGGCAGCGACGTGACACAGTTGCAGATCCGGGTCGCCGGCTGGGTGACGTCCGGCGAGCGGCTCGCCTACGACGGGGAGTACGGTGCCCGCACCGCCGCCGCCGTCAAGAAGTTCCAGGCGGCGTACGGGCTCTCCGCCGACGGTGTCGCCGGTCCCGCGACCTTCAGCAAGCTCTACGCGCTGCAGGACGCCGACTGCACCCCCGTCCACTTCAGCTACGCCGAGCTCAACAGGTGCAACTCCGACTGGTCGGGCGGCGCGGTCTCGGCGGCCACCGCGAAGGCGAACGCCCTGAAGACCATGTGGAAGCTGGAGGCGATGCGGCACGCCCTCGGTGACGTGCCGATCACCATCTCCAGCGGCTTCCGCTCCTACGCCTGCAACAACGCGGTCGGCGGCGCGTCGAACAGCCGTCACCTCTACGGCGACGCGGCCGACCTCGTCGGCTCGCCGAGCCTGTGCACCCTGGCCCGCGAGGCCCGCGTCCACGGCTTCTCCGAGATCCTGGGCCCGGGCTACCCCGGCCACAGCGACCACACCCACGTCGCCTTCGACCCGTCGCCCTACTGGTCGGCACCCGACTGCGGCATCTGACGCGGCCCTACGGCGCACGGAACGCCCGGCGGCACGGCGGGCGGCCCCGCACCGGGGCACGACCGCCGCCGTACCGCCCGGCCCCCGCCACCGCTCACCTCATGAGCCCGCCCCGTACGGCCGGCCGCACGCGGCCGGACACCCCGGCAGCACCGTGACGGAGTCGCCCTGACCGACGGCGTACCTCGCCGACGCCCGAACCGGGCCGGCGCCGGGCGACGAAACCGTGCCCGGTGCCCGGTGCCGGCCGCACCGCGGGGCCGGCCGGCACCGGGCACCGGGCACCGGGCACCGACCAGCCGGCGCACGCGCCGGGCGGTTCGGCGGGCGCGGGCGGGCCCGGCGGCGGGTGCGGAGACCGCGGGAGGGGTCCGCGGAAGGGGCCCGCCGGGATCGAGGGATGCGGGGGTCGGGTCAGGTCAGGAAGTCGTGGGCGATGTGTTCCGCCACCCGTTCCAGGATCGGGCCCGCGTCCGCGATGCACTTCGCGACGTCCGGCTCGGCCTGCGTCAGGGGGTAGGCGCGGCGGATGCCGGCCCGGCCCAGGGCCTCCGGGGGCAGCGCGAGGCGTCCGCACACGGCGACCACCTCCTTGCCGGCGGCGCGGGCCGCGGCGGCGACCCCCGCGGGGGCCTTGCCGTGCAGGGTCTGCTCGTCGAGGGAGCCCTCGCCGGTGATCACGAGGTCCGCCCGGTCCAGCGCGGGGGCGAAGCCCAGCACGTCGAGCATCACCTCGATGCCGGGGCGGAAGCGGGCGCCGAGCAGCAGCGCGCCGTAGCCGATGCCGCCGGCCGCGCCCGCGCCCGGCGCGGCGGCGTACTCGGCGGCCCGGGCGCCGACGGCCTCCTCCAGCACCTTGGCGTAGTGCGCGAGGGCCGCGTCCAGCGTCTCCACGTCGTCCGGCGAGGCGCCCTTCTGCGGCCCGTAGACGGCCGGTGCGCCCTTCGGCCCGGTCAGCGGGTTGTCGACGTCGCTGGCGAGCACCAGCTCCACGGAGGCCAGGCGCGGGTCCAGTCCCGACAGGTCGGCGGACGCCAGGTCGCCGAGGCCGCCGCCGCCCGGCGTCACCGGCTCCCCCTCCGCGTCCAGGAACCGCGCCCCGAGCGCGGACAGCATCCCGGCGCCGCCGTCGGTGGTCGCGCTCCCGCCGACGCCGAACACGATCGTCCGCGCCCCCGCGTCCAGCGCGGCCCGCAGCAGCTCCCCGGAGCCGTAGGTGGACGCCGTCAGCGGCGCGAAGACGCCGGCCGGCAGGCGCTGCAGCCCGCTCGCCTCCGCCATCTCCACCACCGCCGTGTCGCCGCGCAGCGCGAACGCCGCCGTCACCTCGTGGCCGAGCGGCCCCGCGACCCGCACCTCGCGCCGCTCGAACCCGGCCGCGACGGCCGCGTCGACGGTTCCGTCGCCGCCGTCGGCGACCGGCAGCGACTCCACCGTCACCCGCGGCGCGACCCGGCGCAGTCCGGCCGTCACGCGCTCGGCGACCTGAACGGCCGTCAGCGACCCCTTGAACTTGTCCGCGGCGATGAGCACGCGCTGTGTCACTCGAATTCCCCTTGCTCCCCGGGCCTTGGGCACGTCAAGGCCAGTCGCGCCGCTGCGACCTTAACCGGAGGGCACCCTCGCCGTCATGCACCGTCCGGAGCCTGGGAACGCCCTGTCGGACCCCTGTGCCGGGGAGCCGGGGAGCCGCGGAGCGCGCGGGCGGCGCCGGATGCGGGTACACCGGTGCCATGACCTCTGTGGGCACTGAGCCAGAGCTCGCCGACCGCGTCCTCGGAGGCTGGCTGGGCCGGATCGCCGGCAACATGCTGGGCAAGCCGGTCGAGCAGGGCGAGGTGTGGACGCGGGACCGGATCGACCGTTACCTGCGGCGGGCCGGCGCCCTGCCGCTGACCGACTACCTGCCGGAGCCGGCCGACGAGAACGACCGTCTCGCGCTGCGGCCCGAATGGCGCCAGTGCGTGCGCGGCCGCGTCGACGGCAGCTGCCGCGACGACGACGTCGACTACGCCGTCCTCGGCCTGCACCTGCTGGAGACCCACGGCTTCGCCTTCAGCACCGAGCAGGTCGGCGAGCTGTGGCTGCTGCGGCTGCCCTTCCTGCAGACGTTCACGGCGGAGCGGGCCGCGTACCGCAACCTGGCCAACGGGCTGAAGCCGCCGCTGACGGCGACGTACGACAATCCGTACCAGGAGTGGATCGGCGCCCTCATCCGCGCCGACGTCTACGGCTGGACCCGCCCCGGCGAGCCGCACCGGGCCGCCGCGCTGGCCCGCCGGGACGCGGTGCTGTCGCACACCGGCAACGGCGTGTACGGCGCGATGTGGGCGGCGGCGCTGATCTCGGCGGCGTTCACCGCGCCCACGGTCCGGCACGCCGTGGACACCGCGCTGACGGTGATCCCGGCGGGCAGCCGCCTCGCCCGCACCGTACGCCGCGTCGTCTCGCTCCACGACACGCGGATGAGGTGGGAGGACACGCTCTCCACCGTGGCGGAGGAGACGGCGGGGCTGCACTGGATCCACACCGTCCCGAACGCGGCGGTGCTCACCGCCGGGCTGCTGTACGGCGACGGCGACTTCACCCGCACTGTCGCCCTCACCGTCCGCGGCGGCCTGGACACCGACTCCAACGGCGCGACCGCCGGCTCGGTGGCCGGTGTGCTGGCCGGGGCGGCGGCGATCCCCTCGGTGTGGAGGGACCCGCTGCACGACACGGTGCGCAGCGCGGTGTTCGGCTTCGACGGGGTGGCGATCAGCGAACTGGCGGAACGCACCGTCCGGCTGGCGCTGGCTACCCTTCCCGCATGACCACCACCCAGGACTACGCCACGTACATCGCCGGACTCCCCCGCGTCCTCGCCGCCACCGCCGTCCTCTTCCGCGACGCCGGGGGCCGGGTGCTGCTCCTCGAGCCCAACTACCGTGACGGCTGGGTCCTGCCGGGCGGCACCGTCGAGTCCGACGACGGCGAGACCCCGCGCCAGGGGGCGCGCCGTGAGACGGCCGAGGAGACCGGGCTCGACCGCGAGCCGGGGCGGCTGCTCGCGGTGGACTGGGCGCAGGGCTCGCGCCGTCCGCCGGTGGTGGCGTACCTGTACGACGGCGGGGTGCTGGCCGAGGACGACTTCGCGGCGATCCGGCTGCAGGAGGAGGAGCTGCTGTCCTGGCGCCTGGTCGGGCCCGAGGAGCTGGCCGACCACCTGCCGGGCGCGCTCGGCCGCCGCGTGCTGGCGGGCCTGGACGTCCTGGCCACCGGGTCGGGCACGGCGGAGCTGGAGAACGGGCACCGGGTGGACCGGTAGGCGTTCGCCCTGCCGCGGGCCGACAGGCGTGCGCCGTACGGCAGGCCGATAAGCGTTCGCCCCACGACCGGGCCCCGCCTACCCTCGGCACCATGACCAAGCCCCTCGTCGCCATCCTCAGCGGCGCCGGTGTCTCCACCGATTCGGGAATCCCCGATTACCGCGGTCCGAACGGGCTGTGGCGGCGGGATCCGGAGGCCGAGAAGCTCGTCACCTACGAGCACTACATGGCCGATCCGGAGATCCGGCGGCGCTCCTGGCGGATGCGGCGCGACAACGGCGCCCTCCGGGCCGAGCCGAACGCCGCGCACCGGGCGGTGGCGGAGCTGGAGCGGGCCGGGGTGCCGGTGCGGGTGCTCACGCAGAACGTGGACGGGCTGCACCAGCTCGCCGGGATGCCCGCCCGCAAGGTGCTCGAGCTGCACGGCACCGCCCGCAGCGTGGTCTGCACGCGGTGCGGGGCACGCGGGCCGATGGAGGACACCCTCGCCCGGGTCGCGGCCGGCGAGGACGATCCGCCGTGCCGGGACTGCGGCGGCATCCTGAAGTCGGCCACCGTGATGTTCGGCGAGCGGCTCGACCCGCAGGTGCTCGGCGAGGCCGTCGCGATCACCAAGGCGTGCCAGGTGTTCGTCGCCGTGGGCACCAGCCTTCAGGTGCAGCCGGCCGCCGGGCTCGCCGGCGTCGCCGCCGACCACGGCGCACGGCTGATCATCGTCAACGCCGAGCCGACACCGTACGACGAACTCGCCGACGAGGTGGTGCGCGAGCCGATCGGCACCGCCCTGCCCCGGCTGCTGCGGCGGCTGGCCGGCGCGGGCGCCGAAGAGGCCGAGGGGCGGCTTCCGCGCGGGCGGTGAGCGGTTACGGGCTTTCGCGCACGCGCGGACACCGTGGCCTGCGCGCGTGCGGACGCCGTAGGGCTCTGGCCGGGGCCGGTCACTGGACGAAGAGGGCGGCACCGCGTTCGAAGTCCAGCAGGCGGCGCTTGCGGTCCAGGCCGCCGCCGTAGCCCGTCAGGCTGCCGTTCGCGCCGACGACGCGGTGGCAGGGGACGATGATGCCGACCGGGTTGCGGCCGTTGGCGAGGCCGACCGCGCGGGCGGCGCCCGGGGCGCCGAGGGCCTGGGCGAGTTCGCCGTAGGAGCGGGTCTCGCCGTAGGGGATCTCGCGCAGCCCGTCCCAGACCCGGCGCTGGAACGGGGTGCCGTTCATGCGCAGTTCGAGGCTGAACTCCTTCAGCTCGCCCGCGAAGTACGCCTCCAGTTGTTCCTCGGCGGCGCGGAAGAGGGTGTCGTCGCGCGGGCCGAAGGTCTCCTCCGGCGGGCGGTGGCGCTGCTCGGTCATGTACAGGCCGCACAGGACCCCGTCCTCGGCGACCAGGGTGAGCGGGCCGCAGGGGCTGTCGGTGACGGTGTGGTGCTTCATGGACGTCCTCACACGGGAAGGAAGTTGATCGGGTGGCTGTCGGTCGCCCACAGGTACTGGACCGCGTACGCCCGCCACGGCCGCCACGCCGCGGCGCGGGCGGTCAGGGCCGCGGGGGTGGAGGGCAGGCCCAGATCCCGGGCGGCCCGGCGGATGCCGAGGTCGGTGGGGAGGAAGGCGTCGGGGTCGCCGAGGGCGCGCATCGCGATGACGTCGACCGTCCAGGGGCCGAAGCCGGGGAGGGCGAGCAGGCGGGCGCGGGCCTCGGGCCAGTCGCTGTCGACCCCGAGGTTGAGGGTGCCGTCGGCCAGGCCGCGGACCAGGGTGGTGAGCGTGGCGCGGCGGGTGCGGGGCATCGCCAGGGACTCGGGGTCGAGGGCGGCGAGCGCCTCGGGGGTGGGGAAGAGGTGGGTGAGGCCCCCCTCGGGGTCGTCGACGCGGTCGCCGTGGGCGGTGACCAGGCGGGCCGCGTGGGTGCGGGCGGCGGCGGTGGAGACCTGCTGGCCGAGGACGGCGCGCACGGCGAACTCCGCCTCGTCGACGGTGCGCGGCACGCGCCGGCCTGGCGCCTTGTCCACCAGCGGGGCGAGCAACGGGTCCGCGCGCAGCTGGTCGTCGACGGCGACCGGGTCGGCGTCGAGGTCGAGCATGCGCCGGCAGCGGCTGATCGCGACGGGCAGGTCGCGCAGGTCGCCGAGGGTGAGCCGGCAGGCGATGTGGTCGGGCTGGGGGGTCAGGGCGACGATGCCGTGGCCGTAGGGGAGGCGGAGGGTGCGGCGGTAGGCGCCGTCCCGCCATTCCTCGACGCCCGGTACGGCGGTGGCCGCGAGGTGGCCGAAGAGGTTGTCGGGGTTGAGGGGGGCGCGGAACGGGAGACGGAGGGTGAGCGTGCCCGGGGTGCCCTGGGCGTCGTTCCGCGGTGCCCGGGCGTCCTTCCTCGATGTCCGGGCACGCAGTTCGCTCGGGGTCAGGGCGTGCACCTCGCGCACGGTGTCGTTGAAGGTGCGGATGGAGGAGAAACCCGCGGCGAAGGCGATCCGCGCCATGGGCAGCGCCGTCGTCTCGATCAGCAGGCGGGCGGTCCGGGCGCGCTGGGCGCGGGCCAGGGCGAGGGGGCCCGCGCCCAGCTCGGCCAGCAGCTGGCGCTCGATCTGCCGGGGGCTGTAGCCGAGGCGGGCGGCCAGTCCGGGCACGCCGTCGCGGTCGACGACGCCGTCGGCGATCAGCCGCATCGCGCGGGCGACGAGGTCGGCGCGCTGGTTCCACTCCGGGGAGCCGGGGCTGGTGTCGGGGCGGCAGCGCTTGCAGGCGCGGAACCCGGCCTGCTGGCAGGCGGCCGCGCTCGGGTAGAAGGTCATGTTCTCCGGCTTGGGCGGTACGACCGGGCAGCTGGGACGGCAGTAGATGCGGGTGGTCAGCACCGCCGTGAAGAACCAGCCGTCGAAGCGCGCGTCCTTGGACCGGACGGCGCGCAGGCAGCGCTCGGTGTCGGTGTGCATCCCCTTCTGCATGTCTCCAGCATCGGGGACGGGCCGGGCAGGAGCTGGCGGGAATCCGACATCGACCTCGCCTGTCCTGCGCCGGCCCGGATCGCGTGGGTCCCGGCTGGTCCGGGAACCGCGTCAGTCCGAGAACCGTGTGGAGGTCGGCCGCCGGGAGGCCGGTGTCGCCGCGCGGACTCTCATCAGCGGGCGCAGCCGGTAGGTGTAGGCGTAGTCCCGGTCCGCGAAGAGCTTGTAGGCGTCGTGCGTGTGGGCGCCCCAGCTGTTGTCGCCGCCGACGCCCATCTGCCGGTGGTTCACGCGCAGGACGACCTGCTCACGCGGCGTGAGCTGGTAGGCGTGGCGCGCCCCGGCCGACAGGTCCTCCGGGGTGAAGTGGGAGGCGTTGACCTCCAGCAGCGGTTCGGCGGAGACCAGCAGGCCCCGGCCGCGCCCGTCGGTCAGGGCGGCCCAGCGCACGTCGGTCTTGTTGCCGTTCTCCTGCGGGCGGATGTAGGGCGTCCACTGGCCGGAGACGGTCCCGGAGTACAGGCCGACATCGGTGCCGGTGTTGCGGTCCCAGTGGTTCTCCTCTGGGCCGCGCCCGTAGTAGTGCAGGTGCTCCAGCCGGCCCGGCAGGAACAGCAGGGTGCCGACCTCGGGGATGTAGGGCAGGCTCGCGGCGCCGGGGTGGAGGGTGTTGTCGACCCTGATCTCGCCGTTGCCGAAGACGGTGTACGTCGTGGTGTACGCCGACTCGACGGTCGTCGGAAGCGTGCCGGTGACCTTGATCTCGACGGCGCGGTCGCGCAGGGCGCGCACGGTCACGTCCGTCACCGTGCGGCGGGCGCCGGCGTCGCGCCAGGTCTGGTTGCGGACGTGCTGGCCGTTGCCGCGGTCGTTGTCGGTGGGGGCCCGCCAGAAGTTGGGCACCGGGCCGGAGTCGATCAGCCGGGCGCCGTGGGCCTCGTACGAGGTGATGAGTCCGCTGTGCCTGTCGACGGTGACGGAGAAGCCGTCGCCGGTGACGGTGACGGTGTCGTCGCGGTCGTCGTGGCGCAGCGCCGGGACGCTCTCCAGGGGCGCCGGCACCACGTCGGGGCTGCCCGCGTCGAGGGCGAGCTGCTGCCGGGCCACCTCGAAGCCGGCCCGCGCCCACTTGGTGGGCTCCTTGGTGGTGAACGACAGCTCCAGGAAGTACTCGGTGCCGGGCGCCGGGTCGCGCGGCAGCCGTACGGGCACCGTGACGTCGCGGTCGGCCAGCGGCTCCACGTCGAGCTGGGCGCGGCTGAGCCTCCCGCGCTGGACGGTTCTGCCGTCCGCGACGAGTGCCCAACAGCAGTCGAATTCGCGGAGGTTGGTGAACAGGTACTCGTTGGTGAGGGTCACCTCCCCGGGAGCGCCACCGGCGGCCGGGGACACCTGGACGGCCTGGTAGACCCGTTTGATCTCCGCCGCCTTGCCGGTGTGGCCGCGGTCGGCGGTGACGATGCCGTTCGCGCAGAAGTTGCCGTCGTTGGGGTTGTCGCCCCAGTCGCCGCCGTAGGAGAAGTACGTTTCCATGGTGGGGAGTTGCTCGGCGAGGCCGGCCGTGGCCGCGTCGAACCAGAAGCGCACCCCGTCGTCGCCGGGGCCGCGGTCGTCGTCGGCCAGTTCGGCGGCGGTGAGGGCGCGGGCGTGGACGCGGGCCCGGCGGACGGTGCCGCTGAACTCGCGGGTGGGGTTGTCGGCGTCGCCGGCGATCGTGAGGGGCGCGGCGGTGCTGTCGGGCCGCCGGTTGGTGGTGCGGGTGGCCCTGACCACGCCGTCGACGTACAGGGTCAGCGCGCCCGCCGTCGCGTCGAAGACGCCCGCGACGTGGTGTTCGGTGCCGGTCCAGCCGCTCGCGGGCAGGGTCCAGCTGGTGCTGATCCACTGACCGCCGCCGTGGATGAAGAACTCGAGTCTGCCGTCGGTCTGCTTCAGGGCGTACTGGGTGTCGCCCTTGGCGAGGACGGGCTGGTGATAGCCCGTCACGTGCGGGGTGATCCACGCCTCCAGGGTCAGGGAGCCGGTGAGGTCGAGGCCGGGGTCGCGGGCGAAGACGGTGGCCCCGCGCACGCCCTTGTCGCGGTCGAAGTCGCCGCTGGGGTTGAGCAGTTCGCCGCGCAGCCCGCCCGGTCCGGTCTCGGTGAGGAACCTGCGCCGCGGGGCCGGCCGGCTCAGGGACTGGTCGACGAAGTCCCAGATCCAGCCGCCCTGCAGCACGTCGTGGCGGCGGACGACGTCCCAGTACTCCTTGAAGTTGCCGTTGGAGTTCCCCATGGCGTGGGAGTACTCGATCATCACGTAGGGCCGGGTGTCGGCGGTGTCCCGCGCGCGTGCCTCGACGGCTGCCGGGCTCTCGTACATCTTCGAGCGGATGTCGCTGATCCCCGGGCTGTCGTCGCCCTCGTACTGGATGACGCGGGTGGGGTCGTAGGAGCGGATCCAGTCGTGCATGGCGACGAAGGTGCTGCCGCCGCCCGCCTCGTTGCCGAGGGACCAGATGACGACCGAGGCGTGGTTCTTGTCGCGGTGGACCATGTTCTTCGCGCGGGCCACGCAGGCGGCGGTCCACTCGGGGTGGTCGCCGGGGTACTGGCCGCGGATGCCGTGCGTCTCGAGGTTGGTCTCGTCGACGAGGTACAGGCCGTACTCGTCGGCCAGCTCGAGCCACTGCGGGTTGTTCGGATAGTGCGAGGTGCGCACGGAGTTGATGTTCAGGCGTTTGACGATCTCGATGTCGCGGACCAGGTCCGCGCGGGTGAGGGCGGTGCCGCGGGCGGGGTGCATCTCGTGCCGGTTGGTGCCGCGGAGCGAGACCGGCCTGCCGTTGATCCGCATCAGGCCGTCCACGAGCGCGAACTCCCGGATGCCGACGCGGTGCGAGAGGGTCTCGGTGACCTTCCCGGACGGGTCGCGCAGGCGCAGCACCGCGGTGTACAGGTACGGGTCCTCGGCCGACCACAGCCTCGGCTCGGGTACGGCTCTCGTGGCCTGTACGGTCGTCTCGGCGCCGGCGTCGAGGTCCGCCGTCTGCTGCAGCGGGCGGGGCCAGACGGGGTGCCCGGCGGCGTCGTAGAGCTGGGTCTCGACGGTGTACCGGCCCCGGCCGTCGCCGGCGTAGTCGCGCACGCTCGCGGTGACCGACAGCAGCGCGGTGGTGTGGTCGTCGCCGAGCGGGGTCTCCAGCTTGAAGTCGCGCAGGTGCACGGCGGGCGTGGAGTAGAGGTAGACCGAGCGGAAGATGCCGCTCAGCCGGATCATGTCCTGGTCCTCCATCCAGTCGCCGTCGGAGAAGCGGTAGACCTCCACCGCGATCTGGTTGGCGCCGGGCCTGAGGTGCGCGGTGATGTCGTACTCGGCGGGTGTGTAGGAATCCTCGTGGTAGCCGGCCAGTTGCCCGTTGATCCACACGTAGTGGGCCGACTTGACGCCCTCGAAGTGCAGGAACGTGCGGCGGCCGGCCCAGTGGCGGGGCAGTGTGAAGGTGCGCCGGTACTGGCCCACGGGGTTGAAGCGGGTCGGCGCGGCGGGCGGCTGCGCCTCCTCGCCGAGGCCGTTGGGGCCCCACCACGGGTAGGTGATGTTGAGGTAGATCGGCCGGTCGTGGCCGTACAGCTGCCACGGGGAGGGGACGGGGACGGTGTCCCAGTCGCTGTCGTCGAGATCGGTGCGGTGGAAGTCGGGGTCGCGGTCGTCGGGGCGGTCGGCGTGGGCGAACCGCCAGGTCCCGTCGAGGCTCATCCGGTACGGCGAGCGGGTGCGGTCGGCGGCCAGCGCCTGCTCCAGGTCCGCGTAGGGCGTCAGCGTGGCGTGCGGGGGCTCGGTGCCGACCTCGAACAGGCCGACGTGCCCGTTCCACTCGGGCGTGGAGTCGGCCGCCGCGTCGCCGGCCGCGTGTGCGGCGCCCGACGGCCGGGACAGGGCGAGCGCGCCGAGCACGGCGGCGGAGGACTCCAGCAGCCGGCGGCGGCTGACCACCGCGCGCCGGGGACGGTCGGGCTGGGACGCGTGCGGGTGGGGGTGCGCGTGCGGGTGCGGCATGACCGTGGCCTTCCTCGGGACGACCGTGTACGACACGGGCTTGAGGGTGCGTCAGGGTTCAGTGGGGTGGGGGGTCTCGAACGGGGACGCGTGCGCTGTCGGCCGGCTGGCGGCGGGTTCGGTGGCGACTGGTGGTGACGGTGTGACTACCGAGCCAGGCTCACCCTAGGACCCGAACACAATCGAATCAATTATCTTGTCGGACTCTGTGTGAACGTGATGGCACGGCGCCGGCCGGCGCATGGCCGACCGGAGCGGCGGCGGGAGCTGTGGACGAACTGCTGCCGGTGTCGGCCCCGGGCCCGGCCCGGTGGCGAGTGCCGCACGGGCGCGTCCCTCACGCCCCCACCCGCCGGATCACGGCCACGACGGCCGCGTGGCCGGCGGGACCGGCCGTGTTCCGCGCCGTGTCCGTGTCGCGCAGGGCGGGCCTGATCACGGCCGTCGGCGCGCCGGCCGGCCCGCTGCCGGCCGCCACCGTCGCCGGCTGAAACGCAGATGCGGCCGGCACCCGTGGCTTCGGGCGCCGGCCGCGTGCGGTCACTACGTCAGTGTCTGGAGGCGTACGGAAGGAAGGTCGCCCAGGCGGTGGGAGCGAGGGCGAGGCGGGGGCCGTGGGGGTTCTTGGAGTCGCGGACGAGTATGCGACCGGGGGCGGCTGCTGCTTCGACGCAGTCAGGGCCGTCGGACGTGCTGTAGCTGCTCTTTATCCATTCCGGCTCGGTGCCGGTTCCAGAGACCTTGAGCGTCATGTCCTTGTCTCTCCCCGTGCTTTCTCGATCAGTGGCAACGAATCCTGTGGGCTGAGAGCCTGGGCGCGCAGAGCTCCGTAACGGATGTCGAGGACCGTCGTTTCCTTCGGGTCAGCCGTCACTCGGCTGCTCAGGGGCGATTCGCTGAACGCGACTGTGGTTCCTTCCTTGAGCTTGAGCAGCCGGAACGAACCGCCGGTTCCGGAGTTCACCTCGCGGTCCGGGGGAAGGACCTGGAGGTCCACGTTGCGCAACTGGGCCACGACGAGCAGGCGTTCGAGCTGCCGGCGCATCACCATTCTGCCTCCCATGGGCCTACGAAGCGTCGACTCGCACTGCACGAAACTGAACACGCGCCGCCCGGCCATGAGATCAAGGGTCCCCTGTCGTGCCAAGCGTGCCGCGACCTGCTGCTCGACCTCGTCCTCGGTGAGCGTCGGTCGATGTGCGTTGAACACGGCCCGTGCGTAGTCCTCGGTCTGCAGCAGCCCATGGATGACCGAGTGTTGTAGGCGCACAGCTCAACAGCCTCCGCCTCCAGCTTCTTCAGGTCGCGCACCTTCTTCGGGTACCGGGCCTCCGCCACGTCGCCCTTCATCGCTGCGATCTTCCCGCCCGCGCCCAACACCTCGTCCGCCGCGTCCAGATATTCAGGCCGGGGAATCCGCCGTCCCCGCTCCACCGAGGACACCAACTCCTCCCCGTACCCGATGGCCGCCCCGAACTCCGCCTGGGTGAGGCCGGCCGCCTCCCGCCACAGCTTCAACTGCCGTACCACCGTACGCATCACGGCCCCGGCCTCGTCGTCCTCCGGCCCCGCTTCCCATCCGCTCATGTCCGTCTCCCTCCGTCGCGCCCCCTCCCCGGACCAACCTCTGCCGCCCGCGCCCGGTCACCCCGGACAGCCCGGACGGAATCCGGACACCTCGCGTACAGCCACCCGCCGAACGAGCCGCCGGCCCTCACACGTCACGCACGCGAGAACACACGAAGTGCCGGTCTTCGAAGGGTGCCACGGCGGCGAAACAGGCCGAAAAACACACTTGTGATGTTCACCTCATATAACCATCATTGCGCTTACATACCAGATGGGTATGGGGGAGGGAGAAACGGTAAAATGGTGAAAATCGGTCGCAAGTTAGCGTCAACGGCCGGTGTGGGACTTCTCGCTGTGGGGGCGACACTGGGGGCCGCCACCACGTCGTCGGCAGCGGCCTCGCCCCGCCCGGTGAGCGTGCGAGCCGGTGACGTACAGCCGTCCGCGGCGGGCACCTACTACGCGACGACGTGGGCCTCCGTCGCCAACCGGACCTGCGCGTCGACCAGTTGCTCGTCCAGAGGCACCCTCGCCGCGAACACGACCTACGTCATCAACTGCTGGGTCTACGGCCAGACCGTCACCGCCGAGGGATACACCAACAACGTGTGGCTCCAGGTCCGCTGGACCGACTGGAGTGTCGGGTACAGCAGTGCCATCTACTTCAAGGGCGACAAGTACGGCAACCTGCCGCTCAGCGCCCAGTGCTAGAAGGCTCCTGAAGATCATGGTGAGGGGCTGTCCGGCCGCAGGCCGGGCGGCCCCGGCACATGGAGCAGGTTCCGGGCGCGGTCAGACGCGGTGCCGGGTGAAGGCCTCGTACGCACGGCCGTCGAAGAGGACGAACCGGACCTCTTCGACGGCCGTCGGCGTGGTGCGCACGGTGTCCACCGCGATGCGGGCGGCGTCCGGCAGCGGCCAGCGGTAGACGCCGGTGGAGATCGCGGGGAAGGCGACCGTCCGGGCGCCGAGTTCGTCGGCGACGCGCAGGGACTCCCGATAGCAGGAGGCCAGCAGGTCGGAGCGGTCCTCGGTGGCACTGTGCACGGGGCCGACGGTGTGGATCACCCAGCGGGCGTCCAGGTTGCCCGCGGTGGTGGCGACCGCCTGGCCCGTGGGCAGGCCCCTGCCGTACCTGGAGGCGCGCAGCCTGCGGCACTCCTCGAGGATCGCGGGGCCGCCGCGGCGGTGGATGGCGCCGTCCACCCCTCCGCCGCCGAGCAGGGAGGAATTGGCCGCGTTGACGATCGCGTCGGCGCTGACGCGGCTGATGTCGCCCTGGAGGAAGGTGATGGTGGGGGTCATGTCTGCCGCAGTCGCTTCCACACGGCCTTGGCCGCGTTGTGGCCGGACATGCCGTGGACGCCGGGGCCGGGCGGGGTGGCCGACGAGCAGATGAAGACGGCCGGGTGCGGGGTGCTGTAGGGGGACAGGGAGAGTTTCGGCCGGAGCAGGGTCTGCAGTCCGCTGACCGCGCCGGTGGCGATGTCGCCGCCGATGTAGTTGGCGTTGCGGGCGGCCATCTCGGGCGGGCCGGCGGTCGCGCGGGCGAGGACGCGGTCGCGGAAGCCGGGGGCGAAACGCTCCAGCTGGTCCTCTACGGCGTCCGTGAGATCTCCGGTCCAGCCGCTGGGGACATGGCCGTAGACCCAGAAGACGTGCTTGCCCTCGGGCGCGCGGGTGGGGTCGACGACGCTGGGCTGGACCGTGATCAGGAACGGCCGGTCGGGCGCCCGCCCCTCCCGGGAGGCGGCGCGCAGGGCGGCGCCGATCTCCGCGCTGTCCGCGCCGATCTGCACGGTGCCCGCGAGGCGGGCCTCCTTCGCGGTCCACGGCACCGGGCCGTCCAGCGCGTAGTCGATCTTGAAGACGCCGGGGCCGTAGCGGTAGCGGTCGTAGTAGCCGCCGAGGCCCGCGATGCGGGCCAGGGCGGTGGGCGAGGTGTCGAAGACGTACGCGCGGGCGGGCGGCAGGTCGTCGAGGCGCTTGACCTCGTAGTCGGTGTGGATGCTGCCGCCGAGGTCCGCGAGGTGGGCGGCGAGGGCGTCGGAGAGGGACTGGGAGCCGCCGCGGACCACGGGCCAGCCGCGGGCGTGCGCGGCGAGCGCGAAGACCAGACCGACGCCGCCGGTGGCGAAGCCGCTGAGGGGCGCCATGACGTGGGCGACGAGACCGGCGAACAGGGTCTTGGCCCGCTCGTCGCGGAAGCGGCGGATCAGCCATGTCGACGGGGGCAGGCCGGCCAGGCCGAAGCGGGCGAGGGTCAGCGGGTCGCGGGGCAGCGCGGTGAGCGGCAGCGACATGAAGTCGCGGACCAGGGTGTCCCAGCGGGGCAGGAACGGCTCGACCAGCCTGCGGTAGGCGCCCGCGTCCCGCGGGCCGAAGGAGGCGGCCGTCTCGGCGACCGACCGGGACAGCACGGCGGCCGTGCCGTCGGGGAAGGGGTGCGCCATGGGCAGTTCGGCGTGCAGCCACCGAAGGCCGTACCGCTCGAGGGGCAGGGCGCGGAAGGCCGGTGAGCTGATGCCCAGCGGGTGGGCCGCGGAGCAGGGGTCGTGCCGGAAGCCCGGCAGGGTGAGCTCCTCGGTGCGGGCTCCCCCGCCGACGGTTCCGCGGGCCTCGAAGAGGGCGACGGAGAAGCCGCGGCGGGCCAGCTCGACGGCAGCGGTCAGTCCGTTCGGTCCCGCGCCCACCACGACCGCATCGAGCATCGACGGCACCTTCGGACCCCCTCGTCAGCCGATGGCATGTGGGCATCAGGATAGGCGGGAAACCGGCGCCCCCGGCCCGCAGGTCGCCGGCCCCTGCGTCGGAGTCAGGACACGCCCGCGAGCAGCGCCCTGACCCTGCGGGCCGTGGCCGCGTCGCGGGCCGCGGTGAACGGCAGGGCGTTGCCGCCCGTGATCCGGAACGGCTCCCCGGTGAGGGTCAGGTGCGCGCCGCCCGCCTCCTCCACCAGCAGCAGGCCCGCCGCGTGGTCCCAGGCCGCCTCCCACGAGAAGGCGACCGCTTCCGACTCGCCGCGGGCGAGGGCGAGGTACTCCAGGCCGGCCGAACCGCAGGGACGGGGCGCGACGCCGTCGGTCCACAGGCCGAGCAGGGCCCGCTTCTGCTCGTCCGTCGTGTAGTCCGGGTGCGAGGTGGCCACGCGCAGGTCGCGGCCCGGGCCGGGCGGACCGGCGTGCAGCCGTTCGCCGTCGAGGAACGCGCCCCGGCCCCTTGCCGCCGTGGCCAGTCGGCCGAGCGCTGGTGCGTACGTCCAGGAGGCGAGCACGGTGCCGCGGTGGGCGAGCGCGACCAGGGTGCAGAAGCCGGGATCGCCGTGCACGAACTGGCGCGTGCCGTCGACGGGGTCGACGATCCAGACCGGCACGTCGTCCCGTATCGCGTCGTACGACGCCGGGTCGGCGTGCACCGCCTCCTCGCCGACCACGACCGAGCCGGGCAGCAGCTTGCCGAGCTCCTCGGTGAGGTACCGCTCGGCGAGGCGGTCGGCGTCGGTCACCAGGTCGTGCGGGCCGTTCTTCTGGTCGACCTCGTGCGCGGCGAGCCGGCGGAAGCGCGGCATGATCTCGGCCGCGGCGGCCGCGCGGACCGCCTCCTCCACGTCGGCCGAGTGGCGGGCGAGAAACTCGTCGATGGTTTCCGTGTCTTCGATCATGGCTCCATGAGAGCACGGGCCACTGACAATCCCCACCCGTCCGGTGCACTTGCGGTGGAATCTGGATGAAATCCGGGATTCCGGTTCCGTGCCGGCGCCCGGTCAGCGGCCCACCGCGTACCCCTGCATCCCCCGCGGGTTCGCGCCCGCCGACAGGACGCCGGTGGCCGGGTCCCGGGCGACCGCGCACAGCCGGCCCTCGGACCACGGGGCGCCCACGGTGACGCGGTGACCGCGCCGGCGCAGCTCCTCGACCACGGCCGGGTCCGTGCGGGACTCCACGGTGACGCTGCCCGGCCGCATGCCGCGCGGGTAGAAGGAACCGGGGAAGCTGTCGTTGTGCCAGTTCGGCGCGTCGATCGCGCCCTGGAGGTCGAGGCCGCCGCGCACCGGGCCGCGCAGGGCGACGGCGAGGAAGAAGTGCAGCTGCCACTGGTCCTGCTGGTCGCCGCCGGGCGTGCCGAAGGCCATCACCGGCTCCCCGTCGCGCAGGGCGAGGGAGGGCGTGAGGGTGGTGCGGGGCCGCCGGCCGGGCGTCAGTGAGTTCGGCAGGCCCTCCTCCAGCCAGGTCATCTGCAGCCGGGTGCCGAGCGGGAAGCCCAGTTCGGGGACGACCGGGTTGGACTGCAGCCAGCCGCCGCTGGGCGTGGCGGCGACCATGTTGCCCCAGCGGTCGACGACGTCCAGGTGGCAGGTGTCGCCGCGGGTGAAACCGTCCGCGCCCACCGGGGGCTCTCCGGGCACGGGCGACGTGGGGCCCTTGGCGACGGTGGGCTCACCGGCGCCCATCGGATGGAAGCCGGGGTCCTCGGCGGCGACGACGTGCGCGTGGGCGCTCAGCCGCGGGGTGCGTCCGCCGGGGCTGCCGGGCCGCAGTTCGTGGGAGGCGGTGTCGCCGATCAGGCGGCGCCGGGCGGTGTTGTAGTCCGCCGACAGCAGGTCGCCGAGCGGCACCTCGGCCGCGTCGCCGTACCAGGCCTCCCGGTCGGCCATGGCGAGTTTGCAGCCCTCGACCAGCAGATGGACGTAGTCCGCGGAGCCGTACAGCGGCAGTTCGGGCGGCAGCAGGGCGAGTTGCTGGAGCAGGACCGGGCCCTGGCTCCACGGGCCGGCCTTGCACAGGGTCCAGCCGTTCCAGTCGTACGTCGCCGGCGTCTCGTAGCCGGCGGACCAGCCGGCGAGGTCGGCGGCGGTGAGGGTGCCGGTGTGGCGTTCGCCGCTGGTGTCCCTGGTGGGCCGGGCGGCCTGCCGCACCAGGGCCTCGGCGATGAACCCGGTCCGCCACACCTGCCGCGCGGCCTCGATCTGCGCCTGCCGGTCCCCCGCGCCCGCGACCTCGGCGAGCAGCCGCTTCCAGGTGGCGGCCAGGGCGGGGTTGCGCAGCAGTTCGCCGGGGCGGGGCGCCCTGCCGCCGGGCAGGTACAGCTCTGCCGAGGAGGTCCACTCCGTCTCGAAGAGTTCCCGTACCGACTCGACGGTCGCGCCCACGTTCTCCACGGGCGCGTGCCCGTGTTCGGCGTACCCGACGGCGTACTTCAGGACGTCGGCCGGGGCCTTGGTGCCGTGGTCGCGCAGCAGCAGCATCCAGGCGTCGAACGCGCCGGGCACGGCGGCGGCGAGCGGACCGGTGCCGGGGACGAGGTCGAGGCCGAGGGAGCGGTAGTGCGCGACCGTCGCTCCGGCCGGGGTCACGCCCTGCCCGCACAGCACCCGCACCTCGCCGCCGGCCGGGGCGAGCAGGATCGGCACCTCGCCGGCGGGTCCGTTCAGGTGCGGCTCGACGACGTGCAGCACGAACGCGCCCGCCACCGCGGCGTCGAAGGCGTTGCCGCCGTCCTCCAGCACGGCCATCGCGGACTGCGAGGCCAGCCAGTGGGTGGAGGACACCATGCCGAAGGTGCCCTGGAGGGTGGGCCGGGTGGTGAACCGCATCTGTCACCTCACTCGTCGGGCGCCTCGGCCGGTCCGAAGCGAGCGCTCCCGCATGGAGCATTTCATTCCACGTTCGGGAGCCTACGAAGATTTTGCGATCCCACGAGCTCCGCATGAACCGGCTCCCACCTGCGTGAAGTCCCTTTCGTCCGGCCTCTTGAACCGCCGTTGATCCCGAGTTCACCCGCCTTCCCTTCCGTCGGGTCTACGCGCGTGGTGTCATGCACACGCTCACCACCTCCACCCCCCACGTGGGCTTCAACTCGACTAGGAGTCACGCATGTTGTGGAAGGTCCTCGGCCGGGCAGGTGTCGCCCTGGCGGCCGGCACCGCCGTGCTCGCCACCGCCGTCCCCGCGAACGCCGCGAGCTACTCCGCTTTCGCCTTCTCGCTCAGCGGCAGCGAACCCACGATCTACGACTTCATCAACTCGGCCACCACCTCCCTCGACATGACCATGTACGAGCTGGAGGACACCACGGCCGTCAACGACCTGATAGCCCTGAAGAACAAGGGCGTCACGGTGCGGGTGGTGCTGGACCAGGCCCACAAGTCCGCCAACAGCTCGGCGTACACGGCGCTGACGAACGCGGGCGTGGGAGTCGCCTGGTCGCCCACCAGTTTCGTCTACACCCACCAGAAGACGATCACGGTGGACGGCGTCAAGTCGCTGATCCTGACCGGCAACCTCACCTCGCAGTACTACTCGACCGGCCGTGACTACGGCGTGTTCACCGACGACACCCGTGACGTCGCCGCGATCGAGAAGGTCTTCAACGCGGACTACGCCGGCACCTCGGTCACTCCCACCGACGGCGACCACCTGCTGTGGTCGCCCACCGACTCCCGCAGCCGGCTGCTGTCCGTGATCAACGCGGCCACCAAGACGCTCGACGTCGAGGAACTGGAGTTCAGCGACAGCACGGTGGTCAACGCCATCGTCGCCAGAGCCGAGGCGGGCGTGAAGGTGCGGGTGGTCCTGGAGTCGCCGGGCAACTACTCCAGCCAGGTGTCCGCGGTCAAGGCCGCGGGCGGCACGGTGGTCGGGTACTCCGACCCCAACGGCTTCTACATCCACGCCAAGGCCATGGTCGCCGACTACGGGCTGTCCACCCAGGAGGTGGAGGCCGGTTCGATGAACATCAGCAGCAACTCGCTCTCGAACAACCGTGAGTTGGGGATCATCCTCACGGGCACCGGAGTGGCCCAGTCGGTGGCCACGACCATCGAGACGACGTTCAACAGCGACTACGCGGGCGGCACCGCCGCGTAAGCGCCGTACGGGGCGCGGGGACTCGGGCGCGGGCGACGCGGGGGGCGGACACGGAGCAGGCAAGGCCGTCGCGCCTCTTCGGCGGACTACGGCACGCCCTGGGTTCCGCCACCGCGGCGGCACTCGCGGCCGTGCCGTCCCGCTGTCACCCCGTCCGGGTCCGGGCGGTGCCGGCAGGCCGGGGAAGCGAGGAGATGACGCCGGTCACGGTGCGGACAGTGCGGGTCATGGAAGCGGCGGACGTGGTGGGCTCCGTACTGCCCCGCCCGCCGGACCGCGCCGCCCGGCGCCCGCACGGCCCCGGAGGGCCCAGGCCCCCGCACGACTCCCGACACGCCGTCGCCCGCGCGACGCGCTGTGGCTCGTCACCCGCGAACCGGCCGCGCCGGGCGCCCATCCACCCTACCCCTCGGTAACCACGCGCGTACGGAGCGAGTTGGCACTTCCGTCTCAGGGGGACTCGTGTGAAACTACGGCCGTCCGCAGTGCGGACTGCTCCGCACACCGTCCCCCACTGAGAAGTGTGCCCGTGCGCCATCTTCCTCTGCCGCTCGCGCTGGCCGCGCGCCTGACCCCGGTCGTCGTGCTCGCCACGGCGGGCTGGGCGATGTCGTCCGGTTCCGCGACGCCGGCCGCCCAGCACAAGGACGCGCCGCAGACCGGCACCCGGTCGGCCTCCGCGCCGTCGTCGACGGCCGTCGCGAAGACGTACACCGCCGCTCCCGCGCCGTGCGGCGCCGTCGCGACGAAGACGGTCAAGTCGCTGGTGCCGGGGGCGAAGACGCCCGGGAAGGAGATCCGGTCGACGGACGAGACGCTGCGCCGCACCTGCTCCTGGAACGCGCTGAAGGGCTACGACTACCGCTGGCTCGACGTCTCCTTCGAGATCACGGACTCGGACCGGGCGGCGCAGAAGTCGTACCAGGACCGGCTCACGGAGAAGAGCGGCGGAGGGGACGTCCCCGGACTCGGCGACGCGGGCTACTCCGTCGTGAACCTCACCACCGAAGACAAGCAGCAGACCCGTGAGGGCGAGGTGGTGGCCCGGGTGGCCAACGCGCTGGTGGTCGTCACCTACAACGGCAGCGACTTCGAGACCAAGAAGGCGCCCGGCACGGACGAGATCAACAAGGGCGCCATCAAGGCGGCGAAGGACGCGGTGGCGGCGCTGGAGGGCAGCCGGTAGGACGGACACCGGGGAGGGCAGCCGGCGGGAACCCCGGCCGGCCGCCCTCCCCCGCCCGCGTTCAGGCCTCCAACTGCCGCCTGCCGCGCGGCAGCATCAGGGCCACGTAGAGCACCATCGACGTGCCCAGGCCCACCGCCCAGCCGTAGTCGGCGAGCGGTTCGAGGGCCGGGATCGGCCGTCCGTCGATCAGCGGCTTGAAGCTGGCGCCGCCGACCGCGAGGACGCCGCCGACGGCGAAGGCGGCGACGGCCCGCCAGTTCCAGCCGCCGTCGTACCAGTAGCGGCCGCCCGTGCGGTACAGGTCGACCAGGTCGAGCTTGCCGCGGCGCAGGATCCAGTAGTCGGCGATCAGGATGCCGGCGACCGTGCCGAGCAGCCCGCCGACCAGGCCGAGCCAGGTGAAGATGTAGCCCTGCGGGTCGGAGTACAGCTTCCACGGGAAGATCAGCACCCCGAGGACGCAGGTGGCCAGCGCGCCGACGCGGAAACTGATCTTCCGCGGGGCGATGTTGGAGAAGTCGAAGGCCGGGGAGACCAGGTTGGCCGCGATGTTCACGGACAAGGTGGCCACCAGCACGGTCACCAGCGCGAACAGCAGGCCGACCACGTTGTCGGTCTTGGCGGCCAGCTGTACCGGGTCCCAGACCGTCTCGCCGTACACCGCCTGCGAGCCGGAGGTGACCAGCACCGACAGCAGCGCGAAGAGCGTCATCGTGGTCGGCAGGCCGAGCGCCTGCCCCCAGGTCTGCGCCTTCTGGCTCCTGCCGTAGCGGGTGAAGTCGGGGATGTTCAGCGACAGCGTGGACCAGAAGCCGATCATGCCCATGAGGGAGGGCCAGAACAGCTTCCAGAAGTCGCCGCCCCAGCCGAGCTTGGAGGGCTGGTCGAGCAGCGGCCCGAAGCCGCCGGCCTTGTCGCTCATCCAGATCAGCATCACGAACGCGCCGACGAGCACGAAGGGCGCCGCCCAGTTCTCGAAGCGCCGGATGGTCTCCATGCCGCGGTAGATGATGGCGATCTGCAGCACCCAGAACAGCGCGAACGACAGCCACATGGTCCAGGCGTAGCCGCCGATGTGCGAGGCGTTCGCCCAGCTGTCGCCGATCAGCTTGCCGGCCAGGAAGTAGATCGCCTCGCCGCCGATCCAGGTCTGGATGCCGAACCAGCCGCACGCCACCAACGCCCGTACGACGGCGGGCAGGTTGGCGCCGCGCACGCCGAAGGAGGCGCGGGCGAACACCGGGAAGGGGATGCCGTACTTCGGTCCGGCGTGCCCGGTGAGCAGCATCGGGACGAGCACGATCACGTTGGCCAGGGCGATGGTGAACACCGCCTGCTTCCAGTCCATGCCGACGGCGATCAGACCGGAGGCCAGGGTCCAGGAGGCGGTGTTGTGGGCCATGCCGACCCACAGCGCGGAGAAGTTGTACGTGGTCCACGTCCGCTTCTCGACGGGGACCGGCAGCAGGTCGTCGTTGGCGTAGGGGCCGGTGGGCAGCGGGGATCCCGGGGCGATCTCCACGCGTCCGTCGGGGCGGGTGACCTGGGCGGTCGGCGGTATGGCCGGGGGAGCGGTTTCGGTCATGGGCAGGCCAATCAAACGAGGGGCGGTTCCGGAAAGGCCAGTGCGGGCTCCGGCCCCCTCCCCGGCACGCGCCGGGGAGGGGTGAACGGGAGTGGGGGGACGGGACAACCCGGCTGCTTGGGTCAGGAGTTGACCGCGGGGATGACCTTCTGGCCGTACGCGTCGATCACGGCCTCCTGCGCGTCGTGCATGTCGTACACGGCGAACTGGTCGACGCCCAGTTCCCGCAGTGCGTTCAGCTTCTCGATGTGCCGCTCGACCGGGCCGATGACGCAGAACCGGTCGACGATCTCGTCCGGCACGAACGCGGTGTCCGGGTTGTCGGCACGCCCGTGGTGCGAGTAGTCGTACCCCTCGCGGGCCTTGATGTAGTCGGTGAGTTCCTCGGGGACCTGGGCGGAGTGCGCGCCGTACTTGGCGACCAGGTCGGCGACGTGGTTGCCGACCATGCCGCCGAACCAGCGGCACTGCTCGCGGGCGTGGGCGAGCGCCTCGGGCGAGTCGTCCTCGGTGACGTACGCCGGGGCGGCGACGCAGATCGTCACCTCGGACGGGTCGCGGCCGGCCGCGGCGGCCGCGTCCTTGACCGCCTTGACCATGTACTCGGTGAGGTAGAGGTCGGCGAGCTGGAGGATGAACCCGTCGGCCTCCTCGCCGGTCATCTTCAGCGCCTTGGGCCCGTACGCGGCCATCCAGACGGGCAGTTCGGCGCCGGGTTTGATCCACGGGAACCTGACGAGGGTGCCGCCGCCGAGGTCGGCCTCCTCGCCGCGGCCCAGCGCCCGGATGACCTTCATGGCGTCGCTGATGCGGGCCAGGGTGTTGGGTTTGCGGCCCGCCACGCGCATCGCGGAGTCGCCGCGGCCGATGCCGCAGACGGTGCGGTTGCCGAACATGTCGTTGAGGGTGGCGAAGGTGGAGGCGGTGACCTCCCAGGTGCGGGTGCCCGGGTTGGTCACCATCGGGCCGACCTTCAGCCGCTCGGTGTGGGCGAGGATCTGGCTGTAGATCACGAACGGTTCCTGCCACAGCACGGCCGAGTCGAAGGTCCAGCCGTGGGTGAAGCCGTTGCGCTCGGCGCGCTTCATCAGCTCGACGACCTTCGTGGCCGGCGGATCGGTCTGCAGGACGAGTCCGAAGTCCATGGGCGCCACTCCTAGTTGAGGTACTGACAGGTGGAGCGCGGGGTGTAGACGCCGTGTCCGGCGTGTCCGGTGTACTCCCGCTCGGTGATGACGGGTTCGCCGCGCGAGAGGACCGTCTCGACCCGGCCGGTGGTGCGCTTGCCCTCGTACGCCGAGTAGTCGACGTTCATGTGGTGCGTGTCCGCGGACATGACCTGCTCGGCGTGCGGGTCGTAGATGACGACGTCGGCGTCGGCGCCGGGGGCGATGGTGCCCTTCTTCGGGTAGAGGCCGAACATGCGGGCCGGCGTGGCGCAGGCGATCTCGATCCAGCGGCGGCGCGAGATGTGCCCGTCGACGACTGCCTGGTGGAGCAGGTCCATGCGGTTCTCCACGCCCGGCAGCCCGTTGGGGATCTTGGAGAAGTCGCCCCGGCCCAGCTCCTTCTGGCCGGTGAAGCAGAACGGGCAGTGGTCGGTGGAGACGACCTGGAGGTCGTTGGTGCGCAGGCCCCTCCACAGCCGGGCCTGGTGCTCCTTGGGGCGCAGGGGCGTGGAGCACACGTACTTGGCGCCCTCGAAGCCGGGTTCGGCGAGGTTGTCGGTGGACAGGAAGAGGTACTGCGGGCAGGTCTCGCCGAACACGTTCAGGCCCTCGTCGCGGGCCCTGGCCAGCTCCGCGACCGCCTCCGCGGCCGAGACGTGCACGACGTACAGGGGGGCGCCGGCGACCTGCGCGAGCTTGATGGCGCGGTGGGTGGCCTCCGCCTCAAGGAGGGCCTTGCGGACCTCGCCGTGGTAGCGGGGGTCGGTCTCGCCGCGGGCCAGGGCCTGCTCGACGAGGACGTCGATGGCGATGCCGTTCTCGGCGTGCATCATGATCAGGCCGCCGTTGTCGGCGGAGCGCTGCATGGCGCGCAGGATCTGGCCGTCGTCGCTGTAGAAGACGCCCGGGTAGGCCATGAACTGCTTGAAGGAGGTGACGCCCTCCTCCACCAGCAGGTCCATCTCCTTCAGCGTCTCCTGGTTCACGTCGGAGACGATCATGTGGAAGCCGTAGTCGATCGCGCAGTTGCCCTCGGCCTTGGCGTGCCAGGCGTCCAGGCCCTCGCGCAGGGAGTGTCCGACGCTCTGCACGGCGAAGTCCACGATCGTCGTCGTGCCGCCCCAGGCGGCCGCCCGGGTGCCGGTCTCGAAGGTGTCGGAGGCGGAGGTGCCGCCGAACGGCAGCTCCATGTGGGTGTGGACGTCGACGCCGCCCGGGATGACGTACTTGCCGGTGGCGTCGATGCTCCGGTCGGCCGTCCAGGCCTCGGCGGCCGGGGTGCCGGAGGCGGCGAGGGCGGCGATACGGCCGTCCTCGATCAGGACGTCGGCGTGGATCTCGTCGGACGCGGTGACGACGAGGCCACCGCGGATGACGGTACGGCTGCTCATGGTCCCTCTCCTGCCAGGGTGAACGGTTCGGTCAGGGTGCGGTCAGCGGGGCGTACGCGTCGGGGCGGCGGTCCCGGAAGAACTGCCAGCGGTCGCGCACCTCGCGCAGCTTGGCCAGGTCCAGGTCGCGGACGACGAGTTCGGTCTCCTTCTCGCTCGCCACCTCGCCGACGAACTGGGCCTCCGGGTCCACGAAGTACGACGTGCCGTAGAAGTCGTTGTCGCCGTACTCCTCCACGCCGACCCGGTTGATCGCGCCGACGAAGTACTCGTTGGCGACGGCCGCGGCCGGCTGCTCCAGCTGCCACAGGTAGCGGGACAGTCCGCGCGAGGTGGCCGACGGGTTGAAGACGATCTCGGCGCCCGCCAGGCCCAGCGCCCGCCAGCCCTCCGGGAAGTGCCGGTCGTAGCAGATGTAGACGCCGATCCGGCCGACGGCGGTGTCGAAGACCGGCCAGCCCGCGTTGCCGGGGCGGAAGTAGAACTTCTCCCAGAACCCGGGCACCTGGGGGATGTGGTGCTTGCGGTACTTGCCGAGGAAGGTGCCGTCGGCGTCGATCACGGCGGCCGTGTTGTACAGGACGCCCGGCTGCTCCTCCTCGTACATCGGCAGCACGAGGACCAGGCCCAGCTCCCGGGCGAGCGCCTGGAAGCGCTTGACGATCGGGCCGTCGGGGATGCGCTCGGCGTACTCGTAGAACGCCTTGTCCTGGACCTGGCAGAAGTAGGGACCGTAGAACAGTTCCTGGAAGCAGAGGACTTGGGCGCCCTGCGCGGCCGCGTCCCGCGCCGCCCGCTCGTGCACCTGGATCATCGACTCCTTGTCGCCCGTCCACGCGGTCTGGAAGAGGGCGGCGCGGATCACTTGGCTCATCGGGACCTCCGGTCGCTCGGTGTGCGAGAAGGCTAGGAAGTCCGGGGGCCGGCTTTGAGGTGCACCGTGTCACGTCTGCGGGCCTGCGGCGTGCCACGTTGTCACCTTGTCGCAGCGCCATGTTTCACCGCCGTTTTCCCTGGTCATCATGTGTTTCAGCCCTGTTGCGCGTCGTGTGCGAGGAGCGCGATGTGCACGGAGGCGGCCTGCTCGAAGTCGTCGAGGTCCACGCCGAGGCGGCTTTGGATGGCCTCCAGGCGCCGGTAGAGCGCGGGCCGGGAGACGTGGTGGAGCTGGGCGGTGCGGGACTTGTTGCGGCCGGTGGCGAGGTAGGTGCGCAGCACGGACAACAGGGCCGCCGTCTCCTCGTCCGGCCCGCGCAGCAGCCCGTCCAGCTCGCGTTCCGCGAAGGACTGCACGTGCGGGTCGTCGCGCAGCAGCCGGATCAGGCCGCGCAGGTGCACGTCCCTCAGGCGGACGACGGCCGGCAGGTCCAGGGCGGCCGCGGAGTCGGCGACGGCGTCCGCGACGTGCTGGGCCTCGCGCAGCCCGGCGGGCACGTCGTCCCAGGCGGTGCGCGGGTCGGCCGCGGCGACCACCGTCCCCGGCGTCCCCGACTCGGTGCGCAGCCGTGCCGCGAAGTGCGCGGTGAGCGCCTGCGCGTCCTGGTCGCGGGCGAGGCTGAGCAGCACCGCGACGGCGCCGTCGGCGAGTTCGGCGACCAGTCCGGACAGGCCGAGCATGCGCAGCACGCGGTCGAGCCGGGCGGTGTCCTTGTCCCGCACGACCAGCGGCACGAAGGCGCGCCGGTTGACCGGCAGCCCGGCCGCACGCGCCCGCGGCAGCAGCTGCCTCGCCGGTACGACCCCGCTGACCAGGTCGGTCAGCAGGCTCTGCGCGGACTGCTCCTCCCAGCTGCAGCCCGTGTTGGAGCCGAGCATGCGGTGCAGGACGAGGGCCTCGGCGGCCCGGTCGGCGAGCAGCCGCCCGGTGGCGGTGTCGCCGCGGTAGCCGCACAGCACGATGCGGCCCCACCGCTCGCCGCGTCCGCCGAGTTCGGCGCGGACCCAGCCGTCGCCCTCGCCGCCTCCCCCAGTGCCTGAAAGGCCTGGGTGGTGCCCCCATGCCTGCCGGGAGATCCGCTCCCAGTCGCGCAGCACGTCGTCGACGGCAGGCCGCTCCCCCGCCGTGGCGAGGACCCGGTGGGCGAGGTTGGTGAGGACGACGGGGCAGGCGCTGTGCTGGGCGACCTCGTCGAGCAGGCGCTGCAGAGGCGCGCCGGAGGTGATGAGGCCGGTGAGGGCCGTGCGCACCGACTCCGAGAGGCTGACCGCGGCGAACTTGCGCCGCACCAGCCGGGACTGCACCTCCTCCGTCAGTTCCGCGAAGGGGAAGGGCCGGTGCAGGACTATCAGCGGCAGCCCGCACCGTTCGGCGGCCCGCCGCATGACGTCCGGCGGGGCGGGGAACGCCCGGCCCAGGCCCAGGACGACGGCGGCGGCCTCCGCGTGGTGCAGCGAGCGGATGTACTCGGCCTGCTTCTCCTCGTCTCCGGCGAGCAGCACGCCGGTGGTCAGGACCATCTCGCCGCCGCTGAGCATCACGCCCACGTCGGCCGCCTCGGCGACGTGCACCCAGCGCACCGGCCGGTCGAGCCGGGCGGCGCCGGCCACCACCTCGGGCTCGCCGGCGAGCACCCGTTCCAGCGACAGCACCTGGCGGACCGACAGGGCCGGTTCCGGGTGTTCCGGCTGTTCCGGGCGCTCCGGGGATCCGAAGGTGGTGGTCATGGCGGTGTTCCCCTTTTCTGCGGCTCGGTTCGCCTCCGGGAGCCGGAGCCCGCGGCGAGGGGGCGACCGTGCTCAGGCTGTTACCGGATGCTCCGCAGAGCGCTTTCGAGGATCGCGGCGCCCTCCTCGGCCTCCGCGACCGTGAGGGACAGCGGCGGGGCGATGCGCAGGGCGCTGGTGTTGTGGCCGCCTCCCTTGCCGATGAGCAGCCCGTCCGCGCGGGCCTGTTCGAGCACGGCGGCCGCCGCGTCGAAGTCGGCCTCGTCCGTGCCGGGCCGGACCAGCTCGACGCCGATCATCAGGCCGCGTCCGCGCACCTCCCGGACGTGCGGGAGCTGCGCGGCGACGGCCCGCAGCCGCTCGATGAGCAGCCCGCCGACGCGCCGGGCGTTGCCCTGCAGGTCGTGCTCCAGCAGGTAGGCGAGGTTGGCGAGGCCCGCGGCCATGGTGATCTGGGTGCCGCCGAAGGTGGAGATGCTGTTGGCGTCGAGGCAGTTCATGATCTCGGCGCGGGCGACGACGCCGCCGATGGACATGCCGTTGCCGATGCCCTTGGCGAAGGTGAGGATGTCCGGCGGGCCGTGCTGCCCGTGCGCCTGCCAGCCCCAGAAGTGGTCGCCGGTGCGGCCCCAGCCGGTCTGCACCTCGTCGGCGATCCACAGCGCGCCGCGCTCGGCCAGCACCTGGCGGAAGGCCGCGTACAGGCCGTCGGGCGGCGAGGTGAAGCCGCCGACGCCCTGCACGGGCTCGGCGATCAGGGCGGCGGGCGGCCGGGTGTGGCCGAGCAGGTCCTCGAGGTCGTCGACGCAGGCGGCGATGAACTCGTCGTCGCCGAGGGAGGCGTACGGGCCCCGGGTGCGCACCCCGCCGTGCACGTACAGGGTCTGCAGCGGGGACAGCGAGGTCGGGGACCAGCCGCGGTTGCCGGTGATGCCGACCGCGCTGAAGGAGCGGCCGTGGTAGCTGTTGCGCATCGCCAGGATCACGTTGCTGCGCCGGTACGTCGTCGCCAGCAGCAGGGCGGTGTCGTTGGCCTCGGTGCCGGAGGTGGTGAAGAAGACGCGGGCGTCCGGGATGCCGCTCAACCGGGCGATGCGCTCGGCCAGTTCGACCATCGGCCGGTTGAGGTACAGGGTCGAGGAGTGGATGATCCGGCCGGCCTGCTCGCTGACCGCCTTGGTGACCTCGGGCAGCGCGTGCGCGGTCATGGTGGTGAGGATGCCGCCGAAGAAGTCGAGGTACTTGTTGCCGTCGGCGTCCCAGACGTGGCGGCCCTCGCCGTGGGTGATCTCGATCGGCCGGCCGTAGTAGAGGGCGAGCCAGTCGGGCAGGACGGCCCGGTGGCGGCCCAGCAGTTCCTCGCTCACGGGCGCACCAGCCCTTCGTACGCGTCGGGCCGCCGGTCGCGGTAGAACGCCCACTGCTGCCGCACTTCCTCGATCAGGCCGAAGTCGAGGTCGCGGACGAGGAGTTCCTCCTTGGAGTCGCTGGCCACGTCGCCGACGAACTGACCGCGCGGGTCGACGAAGTACGAGGTGCCGTAGAAGTCGTTGTCGCCGTACTCCTCCACGCCGACCCGGTTGATCGCGGCGACGAAGTACTCGTTGGCGACGGCCGCCGCGGGCTGCTCCAGGCGCCAGAGGTGGCTGGACAGCCCGCGGTGGGTGGCCGACGGGTTGTAGACCAGTTGGGCGCCGTTGAGGCCGAGTTGCCGCCAGCCCTCCGGGAAGTGGCGGTCGTAGCAGATGTAGACGCCGACCTTGCCGACGGCGGTGTCGAAGACGGGCCAGCCCGCGTTCCCGGGTTTGAAGTAGTACTTCTCCCAGAAGCCCTTGACCTGCGGGATGTGGTGCTTGCGGTACTTGCCGAGGACGGTGCCGTCGGCGTCGATCACGGCGGCGGTGTTGTAGTAGAAGCCGGACTGCTCGATCTCGAACACCGGCACCACGATCACCATGCCGGTCTCCCGGGCGAGCTCCCGCATACGGCGCACGGTCGGGCCGTCGGGCACGGGCTCGGCCCAGCGGTAGTGCTCGGGCTCCTGGACCTGACAGAAGTAGGGGGCGTTGAAGACTTCCTGGAATCCGATGATCTTCGCGCCCCGGCGGGCCGCCTCACGGGCGTGCTCCTCGTGCTTCGCCACCATGGACTCGGTGTCGCCGGTCCAGGTGGCCTGGACCAGAGCGGCGCGTACGACGTTGGCCATGAGCTGCTCCTTCGACGGGACGTCAGAGCCTCTACGCCCGTAGACGCAGGTCGTAGAGGGATGAACGTAAGCCTCCGGGACGGCCTTGCCAAGACCATCGTCGTCAACCCGCGGAGTCGATCACGTTTCGCACTCCGGTGGGTGAGTGGAGTGGCCGGTGCGGAGGGTGGGGGACGCTGGGCGGGATGTCAGGCGGCGAGACCGGCCACCCGGAAGGCGTGGACCAGGTCCCAGCGTCGCTCCTCGGACACGCCCTGCGCGGCCTGGAGGAGGAGTGGGGCGAGGGTCGGCGGGTCGGGCTCGGCGCTGCGGACCGCCTCCTCGGGGGTGCGGACGCGGACGTAGGCGTCCAGCAGGGCGCGCACCTCGCGGCGGCGTCCCTCGGCCACGAGGCCCAGCACGGCCTCGCCGATCTCGGTGGCGGGCCGCACCACGCCCTGGCGCAGGATCTGCTCCCCGTCGGCGGGCCGGCCGGCCGCGACCAGCGCGTCGGCCGCGGCGACCAGCCGGTCGGCGGGCAGCGACGCGGCCTCCCACAGCAGCGTCGCCCAGTCGGCGCCGAGCCCGGCGCGCCGCAGCTCGGCGGCGAGCAGCGGGAAGCGGGCGGGGGGCCAGTAGGCCGCCTCGAAGAGCAGCATGTGCGCCTCCCCGCTGCGGCCCTCGGCGTGCAGCCGCAGCAGCGACTCGACGGCGGCCGCGACCTCGCGCACCGCCTCGGCGTCCACCGGCTCGGGCTGGGGCTGCGGCGCCCGCGCTCCCCGCGCTCCCCGCGCCGCCTGGTCCGCCTCGGCCGCTCCGGCGAACCGGGCGCCGCGCGGCGTACGGGCGCCGGCGGCGTCCGGCGCGGACGGGGCCGGCCCGGTGGCCGGCGGCACGGTGACGGGAGCGGCGTCCTCGTCCGCCATCCCGGCGAACCGGGCGCTGCCCCGGCGCCGCTTGCGTGACTTGGCGCCGTCGCCCGACGGCTGTTGCGGCGGGGCCGTCGCGGCGGACGCCGCGCCAGGGGACCGCGGGCCCGCACCGGCGTCCCCGTCCCTGTCCCCGGGTGCGTCGGCTGCTCCGGCTGCCCCGGTCGCTCCGGCTGCCCCGGTCGCCCCGGCTGCCCCGGTCGCTCCGGCTGCCCCGGTCGCCCCGGCTGCCCCGGTCGCCCCGGCTGCCCCGGTCGCCCCGGCTGCCCCGGTCGCTCCGGCTGCCCCGGTCGCCCCGGCTGCCCCGGTCGCCCCGGTCGGCCACGCATCGGGGGACCCGAGCGCCCCGGGGAACGCCTCCGCGTCCATCCGGTCGCGCCCCGGGAGGCGCGGTACGGCGCCACCGCTCCCCGCCCGGGCGTCCCCCCGCTGCGGTACGCCGCCGAGGCCGCCGCCGGAGGAGCCGGGGCCCGCGGGTGGGACACCCGTCTCCGCCTGGGCCTCGATCCGGAAGACGGGCCGCGCCGCGCCGACACGCTCCGCGTACTGGGCATCGGCGCGTCTCGGGGACGGGGCGTCGGCACGCTCCGGGTACCCGGCCTCCGCACGTCTCGGAGGTCGGCCGTCGGCACGCTCGGGGCGCTGGAGGTCGGCGTGGAAGGCGACGTGGCGGGTGTCGCCGGCGGCCTCACGGGACACGGGTCCTCCGGCGGGCCAGGCGTCGCCGCCGGACGCGGCAGCCTCCGCACTCCGGGCTCCGGCGCGGAAGGCGACGCCCTCACCGGACCACGAACCGGCGTCGAAGGCGCCGCGCTCCGCATGCCCGGCATCGGCCCACAGCACGGCACCCTCCGCCGGCACTGCCCCGGACGCGGCGCCCTCCGGGAACCGGGGGCCGCCCTCGGGCGTGGCGCCCGCCGCGGACCGGACACCGGCGCGGAACGCGGCACCGCCCGCCGAAGCGGGGCCGAACGCGGCCCCCTCCCCCGGCGCCGGGCCGGGTCCGAACACGGTGCCGCCCGTCGCGGTCCCGGCGTCGCCCCGCCCCCCGCCGTCAGCCGCCGTCCGAGAGGCCGCCCCGGGCGGGCCGGGGCGGCCGTGGGTGGCTAGGTGGGTCATGGCGTCCATACGGCCGCTGAGTTCGGCGCACCGGGCGGTGGCTCGCTCGTGGTCGTCGCGGGCCCAGGCGAGGTCGACGCGCAGGGCGTCGGCCTCCTCGCGGCCGGCGGCGGAGGCGAGCGCGCGGCCCAGTGCCGCCAGGCGTTCGGCGGCGTAGCGCTGCTCGCGGAGCATGACGTCGAGCCGGTCGCCGAGGGCGTCCCGGCCGCCGGGCCGGGCGTCGTACGCGGCGACCGCGGCGGCGTGCAGGGCGCGGGCGTGCTCCCGCTCGCGGGCCACCGGCCCCGGCCCGGCCGCCGCGGCGAGATCCTGCAGCAGCGCCTCCACCACGTCCCAGGGCGGTATCTCGCGTCCGTCGCGGCACGCCCGCATCCCGTCCGGGTCGCGCTGCCAGAACACCGCGCACCAGCCGCCGCCCTGGTCCAGGCGCCCCAGCAGGCCATTCAGGTAGTTCGCGAACTCCCGTACCCTGCCGGGGAGTCGATCCACAGCCATCGCCCAACTCCCGCCAGACCGGAATACTCCGGCCCGTAGCCAACACCCGCCGTGTTACGGCGGCGCTACAGAGAGTTTTCGGGCTCGACGCGGAGTACGCCGATCCTGCCGGAACGTGACGTGCGACCGCCGTTCACAGCGGGACCGGCGCGCACCGTCCAGCCAGTTCGTCCATCGACATCCCGAGGGCACCGGCGAGCGCGGCGACCGTGAAGAAGGCGGGCGTCGGGGCGCGGCCCGTCTCGATCTTGCGGAGGGTCTCGGCGGAGATGCCCGCCTCGGCCGCGACGTCCGTCATGCTCCGCCCGCCGCGGGCCTCACGCAGCAGCCTGCCGAGCCGCTCGCCGCGCTCGTGCTCTTCGGGGGTGAGAGGGGTGCGCACCATGACGTCATAGTAATACCGGTATAGTAATTGGCGCGATGCGGCAGCCCAGGTCCGGCAGGGCGGGGCGGGGTGGGGCGGGGTGGCGCCGGGCAGCGACTCAGGGCTCCGGAGCGGGCGCTGGACGTGCCCGACGGACCAGAACGTGCCATCGTGGCATGAGCGCCCTTTGTCCGGGTTACCCGCCCGACTCCGGCACTTCGTCAGCGAAGGACCCAACACGATGACCAGCGGCTACCTCGGCCCGGAGGGCGACCCCTTCGGTGAATTCCTGGCCCGCTTCTTCGGCGGCCCCCGCCAGAGTCCCCGGCAGATCGACATCGGCCGGCTGCTCAGCCAGCCCGCGCGGGACCTCGTCCGCGGCGCCGCGCAGTACGCGGCCGAGCACGGCAGCCGGGACCTGGACACCCAGCACCTGCTGCGGGCCGCCCTGGCCGCCGAACCGACCCGCAGCCTGCTCAGCCGCGCGGGCGCGGACCCCGACGTACTGGCGACGGAGATCGACAAGCGCTCCGGGCCGGTCCAGCACCCGGCGGGCGAGACACCGCCGCCGACCTCGCTGTCCCTGACCCCGGCCGTGAAGCGGGCCCTGCTGGACGCGCACGAGCTGGCCCGGGCCGCCGGCGCCGGCTACATCGGCCCGGAGCACGTGCTCAGCGCGCTCGCCGCGAACCCCGACTCCGCCGCCGGGCACATCCTCAACTCGGCCCGCTACACACCGTCCGGCCCGCCCGAGGCCCCCGAGACGCCGCAGGGCCGCGCCGAACGGCCCCGGACCACGGGCACGCCCACCCTGGACAAGTACGCGCGTGACCTGACCGACCTGGCCCGGCAGGGCCGCATCGACCCGGTGATCGGGCGGGACGACGAGATCGAGCAGACCATCGAGGTGCTCTCCCGCCGCGGCAAGAACAACCCGGTGCTGATCGGCGACGCGGGCGTCGGCAAGACCGCCGTGGTGGAGGGGCTCGCGCAGCGCATCGCCGACGGCGACGTGCCCGACGTGCTGGCCGGGCGCCGGGTGGTCGCCCTGGACCTGACCGCCGTCGTCGCCGGCACCCGCTACCGGGGCGACTTCGAGGAGCGCCTGAACAACATCGTCGGCGAGATCCGGGCCAACTCCGACCGGCTGATCGTCTTCATCGACGAACTGCACACCGTCGTCGGCGCCGGCGCGGGCGGCGAGGGCGGCACCATGGACGCGGGCAACATCCTCAAGCCGGCCCTGGCCCGCGGCGAACTGCACGTCGTCGGAGCCACCACGCTGGTCGAGTACCGCCGGGTGGAGAAGGACGCGGCGCTGGCCCGCCGGTTCCAGCCGATCCTGGTGCCCGAGCCGTCCGTGCCCGACGCCATCGAGATCCTGCGCGGGCTGCGCGACCGCTACGAGGCCCACCACCAGGTCCGGTACACCGACGAGGCGCTGGTGGCGGCGGTGGAGCTGTCCGACCGCTACCTGACCGACCGCCGGCTGCCCGACAAGGCGATCGACCTGATCGACCAGGCCGGCGCCCGGGTGCGGCTGCGCGCGAAGACGAAGGGCACCGACGTCCGCACCATGGAGCGCGAGGTCGAGCAGCTCACCCTCGACAAGGACCAGGCGGTCGCCGACGAACAGTACGAGCAGGCCACTCAACTGCGCGACCGCATCGTGGAGTTGAAGCAGCGGATCACGGCCGCCGGCGGCGACGGGCAGGCCGACGAGGGGCAGCACCTGGAGGTCACCGCCGAGGCCGTCGCCGAGGTGGTGTCCCGGCAGACGGGCATCCCGGTCAGCAGTCTCACCCAGGAGGAGAAGGAACGCCTGCTCGGCCTGGAGGTGCACCTGCACGAGCGGGTCGTCGGGCAGGACGAGGCCGTGCGCGTCGTCTCCGAGGCGGTGCTGCGCTCCCGCGCCGGGCTGGCCAGCCCCGATCGGCCGATCGGCAGCTTCCTCTTCCTCGGCCCGACCGGCGTCGGCAAGACCGAGCTGGCCCGGGCGCTCGCCGAGGCGCTGTTCGGCAGCGAGGAGCGCATGGTCCGCCTGGACATGAGCGAGTACCAGGAGCGGCACACCGTCAGCCGTCTGGTCGGCGCCCCGCCCGGGTACGTCGGCCACGAGGAGGCCGGCCAGCTCACCGAGGTGGTGCGCCGCCACCCGTACTCGCTGCTGCTGCTCGACGAGGTGGAGAAGGCCCACCCCGACGTCTTCAACATCCTCCTGCAGGTCCTGGACGACGGGCGGCTGACCGACTCGCAGGGCCGCACGGTGGACTTCACCAACACGGTCATCGTGATGACCAGCAACCTGGGCTCGGACGTGATCACGCGGCGGGGCGCGGGCATCGGCTTCGGGCCGGGCGGCGCCGACGCCGACGAGGAGGCGCGGCGCGAACAGGTCCTGCGGCCGCTGCGGGAGCACTTCCGGCCGGAGTTCCTCAACCGCATCGACGAGATCGTCGTCTTCCGCCAGCTGACCGGCGACCAACTGCGGCGGATCACCGACCTGTTGCTGGAGAGGACCCGCCGGCTGCTGCACGCGCAGGGCGTGACGGTGGAGTTCACCGACGCGGCCGTCGACTGGCTGGCCGAGCGCGGGTACCAGCCGGAGTACGGCGCCCGCCCGCTGCGCCGCACCATTCAGCGCGAGGTCGACAACGAGCTCTCCAAGCTGCTCCTCGACGGCCGGGTCGTCGAGGGCGGCCGGGTCACGGTGGGCGTCGCGGACGGGCGGCTCGCCTTCTCCACGGAAGACCTGCCGCCCGCCCCCGAACTGTGAGCACCGCGCCCTGCGCCGCCGGGTGCACCGCCATCGCCGGAACGACGACGCGCGGGCGCACGACCACCGCCGGACCTACGACGCCGGGCGCGCACACCCTCGCCGGACCTACGACGCCGGGCGCGCACACCCTCGCCGGACCTACGACGCCGGGCGCGCACACCCTCGCCGGAGCTACAACGCCGGGCGCGCACACCCTCGCCGGAGCTACAACGCCGGGCGCGCACACCCTCGCCGGAGCTACAACGCCGGGCGCGCACACCCTCGCCGGAGCTACAACGCCGGGCGTACCACCATCGCCGAGCCGCCGCCGCGCCGGACCTTCTCGGCGGCCGCCAGCCACCTGCCGTCGGGCAGGCGCTGCACACCGGTGGCCGCGCCGATCTCCGCGTTCAGCTTGAAGGAGTGCCCTATGGCCTCCAGTTGAGCCCTCAGCGGGCTGTCGTACAGGCCCGGTTCGAGTTCGGTCTGCGCCGCGTTGCGCTGGCTGGCGCGCGGCGCGGCGATGGCGTCGACCAGTGGCAGGTGCCGGTCGAGGAACCCGGTGAGCGTCTGCAGCACCGTGGTGATGATGGTGGAACCGCCGGGCGAACCCACCGCCACCACGGGCCTGTTGTGCCGGTCGAGCACGATCGTGGGCGACATCGACGAGCGCGGCCGCTTGCCCGGCCCGGGCAGGTTCGGGTCGTGCACGGCCGGGTTGGCCGGGGCGAAGGAGAAGTCCGTCAGTTCGTTGTTGAGCAGGAAGCCGCGGCCGGGCACCGTGATGCCGCTGCCGCCGGTCTGCTCGATGGTGAGGGTGTAGGAGACGACGTCGCCCCACTTGTCGGCGACCGTCAGGTGCGTGGTGTTCTCCCCCTCGTACGTGGTGGGGGCCGCCGTGCCGCCGGACGCGCAGGCGGCCGGGTCGCGCGGGTCGCCGGGTGCCAGCGGGCTGGTGAGGACGGCGTCGTCCTCGATGAGGCAGGCGCGCGAGTCGGCGTACTTCTGCGACAGCAGTTCCTTCGTCGGGACGTCCTCGAAGGCGGGGTCGCCGACCCAGCGCCCGCGGTCGGCGAACGCTATGCGGCTCGCCTCGATGTAGCGGTGCAGGTAGCGGACCTCGCTCGCCTTCGACAGGTCGGTGCCCTCGAGGATGTTGAGGGCCTCGCCCACCGTGGTGCCGCCGGAGGAGGAGGGCGCCATGGAGTACACCCCGAGACCGCGGTAGGAGGTCTTCGTCGGCGCCTGGAGCTTGGCGCGGTACGCGGCGAGGTCCTTGCCGGACAGCTTGCCCGGGCGGGCGTTCCAGCCCGAAGCGGGTTCCACCGGCGGGTGGTTGACGGTGTCGACGATGTCGTCGCCGAGGTCGCCGCGGTAGAGCGCGCCGGTGCCCTTCCTGCCGAGTTCCTCGTAGGTGCGGGCGAGGTCGGGGTTCTTGAAGGTGGACCCGACGACCGGGAGTTGTCCGCCCGGCAGGAACAGCTCGGCGGTGTCCGGGAAGTAGCGGAACCGGGTCTCGTTGGCGGCCGTCTGCGAGCGGAACGTGTCGTCGACGGTGAAGCCGTCGCGGGCGATCCGCTCGGCCGGCTTGAGCACCGTGCCCAGCTTTCTGCTGCCCCACTTCTCCAGCGCCGTCTGCCAGGTGGCCGGCGTGCCCGGTGTGCCGACGCTCAGACCGCTGCTGACGGCGTCGGCGAAGGCGAGCGGCTTGCCGTTCTCCAGGAAGAGGCCGGAGTCGGCCGTCAGGGGCGCCGTCTCCCGGCCGTCGATGGTGTGCACGGTGCGGGACTTGGCGTCGTAGTAGACGAAGTAGCCGCCGCCCCCGATGCCGGAGGAGTACGGCTCGGTGACGCCGAGGGCGGCGGCGGTGGCGACGGCCGCGTCGACGGCGTTGCCGCCCTTCCTGAGCACCTCGATGCCGGCCGCCGAGGCGTCCGCGTCGACGCTCGCGACCGCGCCGCCGTAGCCGACGGCGACCGGGACCTTCTCGGGGGCCGTCGTCCCGGCGGCGGGCGGGGCCGCAGCCCCCACCGACACCACGGCGGCCGAGACCGCGAGGACCGGCAGTTTCCGTAAGACAGGCCGACGCATGCGCACCTCCAGTCGGGAACCGTCCGCGCAGCCTATTGCATCGCCAGGGCCCCGTCAGGAGCGCGTGACGCCGTGCGTAGCGCCTTGCTCGAACACGGGTTTGCGTGGGCCCGCTACCATGCGCGCCCATGAATGACGACGTGCGCAACATCGTGCTGGGCGTGGTCGCGGCCGGCATCAGCGCGGCCCTCGGCTGGCTGGCCCGCACCTACCTGTGGAAGCGCAAGCTCCGTCGCAAGCAGGCCTTCTTCGGGCTGCCCGACAACTCCGAGACGCTGCTGGTGGTCAACCGGGAGCCGGGCGGCGCCGAACTGTCCGTCAAGCGCCACGACGTCTTCGCGCTGCTGGAACTCTCGGCGCTCATCAAGGACTGCAACGCGCACGCGCAGGTCGTCGCGCACGACGCCGCCCAGCAGGGCTTCGGCGAGCGCACCGAGTTCTGCGTCGGCGGCCCCGCGTCCAACCGCCGGATGGCGGCCCATCTCGACTCCCTGCTGCCCGGCATCCACGTCAACGTGGACGCCGAACCGGGCCCGGACCGGGCCGCGTTACTGATCGGCAGCGAACGCTACCGGCTGGAGGGCGGCCGCAGCGAGTACGCGATCCTCGCCCGGCTGACCGCCGGTGACCGCCGTGAGACGCGGCCGGTGTTCCTGTTCTGCGGGCAGCGCGCGATCAACAACCAGGCCGCGACGCGCTATCTCGCCCGCAATCACGAGCGGTTGTCCCGCAAGTACGGCAACAACTCCTTCGTCCTGCTGCTGCGGGTCGTCAACTCGCAGGCTTACGGCCCGGACGTGGTGGAGCTGGTCGCCGACGTGACGCGGGCCGCGCAGACGCCGCTGCCCGCGTCGGCTCCGGCACCGACGCCGGACCGCACCTAGCACCGGGCCACTTGATCCGGCAGCGCGGGGCGGAGGAGAGGGCGGGAGGGCGGGAGGGCGTCGGGGAGCCGGAGTTCGGGTGGTGGCACGGCGGAGGTCGGGCGGAGCTCGGGCGGAGGTTCGGCCCCTCCGGCCGCGTTGTGACGACGCGTCGGGCCGGTCACGGGTGCGTGCGCCCGGTGGACGTCGAGCCGGTCAGGGTGCGTGCGCCCGGTGGGCGTCGAGCCGGTCAGGGTGCGTGCGCCCGGTGGGCGTCGAGCACAACCCGTCCGGCGCGCGGCTGACCTTCTCCTCGCCGGCGGACGACCCGTCGTACGTGTCGGTCCCACCGCGCGAGCAGTGATCTCCGGCCGGCGCCGGCCGGGTATGGCTCTGCGACTGCCGCCCCCCGCGGTCGCGAGGACCGTGGGCCCCACCCGGCAGCGGTGCCCCTGAAGGCGGTTCGGGCTTCACCGTGGGGGTGAGCGGAACATCGTAGTCGAGGTTCGCGCGGCCGGCGTCCTCCGGCCGGTGTTCGACGATCTTGGACAGCCGCCGTCCGAGGTGAGGGCGCGGCGGCGGCTCACGTCTCGGCGACCTCGGCGTACAGCTGGGACAGCTCGGGAACGCCGCCGGCCGCCCACTCGCGGCCCGAGTCGACCACGTCGAACTCGCGGCCGGAGGCGAGCCGGACGACGGGCTGGCCGTCGGGCCGGATCTCCCACCCGGCGCCGGGCACCGTCCGCACGATGACGGTGCCCAGGTACAGGCCCGCGTCGTTGCCCAGCCAGGCGAGCGTCTCCTCGTCGTCGCGCCAGCGCGGCAGTACCTGGTCGAGTTCCTCCAGCGAGCCGGCGGAGTCGTCGAGCCGCACCCCCTCCCGGGCCGCCTGGGAGCGCAGCAGTTCGCACTCGGCCAGGAGGTCGGCGAGGCCCTCCGCGTCACGGGGTCGTGAAGGCTCGCGCCGGTGTCCCAGAAAACGGATGTTCATATCTTCAGCCTCGCATCGACTCCGGCCACCGCACCACAGGCGCGCGGGACACCGCCCGCTCACCACCTCTTGCCAAGGTTATTCATCCCTCGTAGAGTTCAACGCGTCATGAGTTCAACGTCCGTTGACTTAGGCAGGGAGAGGCGGGACTCGTGCAGAAGATTCCGTTCCAGACGAACGAAGGCGGGCTCGTCGCGCTGCTGCCGAACGGGCACGTCGAGTTCCTGGCCGCCTCGGCGCGAGAACTGATCCTGCGGCACAACTCCGGGCTGCCGGTGGCGTCCGAGGAGCTGATGGCGCACGCGCTGTCCGACCCGCTGGTGACGCTGGACCGCTTCCACCTGCCGGCCCCGGCCATCGCGTTCGTGGAGACCACCAACCTGTGCAACCTGCGCTGCAAGCACTGCTACGCGGACTCCGCGCTCAAGCGGCCCGACGAGATGCCCACCGAGAAGATCAAGGCGCTGCTCGACGACTTCGCCGACAGCGGCGTGCTGCAGGTGTTCCTGACGGGCGGTGAGATCTTCTCGCACCGGGACGCGGTCGAGATCATCCGGCATGCGCGCAGCAAGCCGTTCAGCACGCAGATCTTCACCAACGGGCTGCTGATCACCGAGGAACGGCTCGCCGCCATCCCCGCGGGACAGTCCTTCTTCATCAGTTTCGACACCGCCGACCCCGAGCGCACGGTCCGCGGCCGGATGGACTTCCCCAAGCTGGAGCGCGCCTTCGAGATGATGCGCGCCCACGGGCACGTCTTCCGTACCGCGATCTCCGTCCACCGCGGCAACATCCAGGACGCCGAGGAGATCTTCGAGTGGTGCGCCGAGCGCGGGTACCCCCGGCCGCAGTGGCTGGAGACCCATCCGGTGGGCCGCGCCCTGCTGCACCCGGACATGCTGCTGCGTCCCGAGGACGTGGACGAGGTCTTCGACGTCTACCGGCGCTGCATGGAGCGCTACTCCAGCGGCCCCGACGACATGGCCGCCGAGGCGGCGGAGGCCGCCGGGGTCACCGGGGGCACCGAGGCCTCCGCCGGGCAGTCGGCGCGGCGCGCCGCGGACGAGATCCGCGGGGTGGACACCATCCAGTTCTGCCAGCGGCTGGAACGGGCCGTCGGCCAGGAGAAGTGCGGACGCTCCGTCGTCTACGTGAACAGCCGCGGCGACGTCTACCCGTGCAGCAACTGCATGTCCGGGCAGCTGCACCGGGCCGGGAACGTCACCGAGCGGCCGTTCGCCGAGATCTGGGAGACCGGCTTCGACGAGTTCCGCGACATCCGCTTCGCGGACCACACGGTGTGCGGGACGTGCCCGGTGGCCCGCGAGGACATCTGGTGCCAGTTCCGCTGCCCCCCGCTGGCCCGCAACCTCTCCGGTGATCCGCGCGGCTGCGGGGCCACCGAGTACCTCCAGGAGTTCATGCTGCGCGCCGGCCGCTACTGGCGCGAGCGCAAGCAGCGCGACGTACGCCTGACGCTCACCCCGCGGTAGCGCAGGCCGCCCGGCGATCCGCCGGGCCCCACCGCCCCCGCTCCCGACGACGTGAGCGGGCCCCCGTCCGCGGGCGGCGCACCGAGCCGCCGCCCCACCAGTGAAGGGAACACGACATGCCGGAAGAGAAGAAGGTCATCCGCATCCACCTGGAGCCGGGGCAGGACGGCGTGACCCTGAGCGCCGTCGGCGCCGCGTCGGCCACCGCACCCGCCGAGACCCTGGTGGAGGCCACCAACATCACCGAGGCCACGGTCATCGAGGTCGAGATCTGATCCACCCGGGTGACGACCGGAGCGGAGCACCACCTCCTGGGCCCGTAGAGGGACGAGCCGGGGAGCGCGCCCGACGAGCCCCCGACGACGCGCGGGGGCGGGCGCCGCACGGTCTTCCCGGCCCGTAGAGGGATGGGCCGGGGAGCGCGCCCGACGAGCACCCCGACAAGGACCCACAGGGGCGGGCGCCGCACGGCCTTCCCGGCCCGCAGAGGGACGGGCCGGGAACGGCCGAGTCCGACGAGGTGTGAGGAGACGAGGTCGCGATGAGCAAGACGGTTGCTTCAGCCGGCACCACCGCCGTGCGCCCCGGCACGGGTCTCGCGCGGCTGCTCCGGGAGAACCCCGCGCTGCGGATCGGCCAGGACGACTACAACATCAACGTCACGGCCAACTACGGCGAGCGGCTGACGCCCGCCGAGGTCGCCGACGCCCTGCGCGCCCACCCCGGCGCCGGGCGGCCCGCCCACCTGTACTTCCACGTGCCGCTGTGCGCGTACATCTGCCACTTCTGCAACTACGTCAAGCGCAAGGTCCCCAGCGGCCCCGAGGGGGACAGGGCGCCGCAGAAGTGGACCGACATGCTGCTCGACGAGTCCCGCCGCCGGCTCGCCCACGCCCCCTGGCTGGCCGAGGCCGCGATCGAGTCCGTCTACCTCGGGGGCGGCACCGCCTCGCTGCTGGGCACCGAGCAGCTGCGGCGCCTGACCGGCCACATGCGGGCCTCCTACACGCTGACCGGGGACTGCGAGATCTCTCTCGAGGGAAACCCCGACAACTTCCAGCACGACGAGCTGGCCGAGGCCTGCGAGATCGGCTTCAACCGGTTCAGCGTGGGCGTGCAGTCGCTGCAGAGCGAGGTCAACGCCTTCGCGGGCCGGGGCCACGACGCGGCCATGTCGCTCACGGCCATCGACAAACTCCGGGCCACCGGCAAGCCGTTCAACGTCGACATGATGTTCGGCCTGCCGCACCAGACCCCGGCGAAGGTGGCCGACGACATCCGCTGCCTGATCGACCGGGGCGTGCCGACGATCACCATCTACCGGCTGCGCAACGCGGACCGGGCGAAGATGGGCATCGGCAACCGGGCCCTGTGGAACGTCGAGAGCGTCCGGGACCGGCTGCGCGAGGACGACCTGTTCCCCGGCCTCGACGACACCTACGCGATGCGCGAGGCCATCGTGGAGCTGCTGCTCGACGCCGGCTACCACCCGAGCCCGTGCGGCTGGTGGAACCGGCCCGGCGTCTACCCGGACGGCAACATCCCGCGGGTGTCGCGCAACAAGTGGCAGCGCCACGACTCCATGATCGCCTACGGCCCCGGCGCCTACGGCTGGCTCACCGGCGACGACGACACGGTGGTGCAGACCCACAACATCGCCGACATCAGCGGCTACGCCCGGCACCTGAAGCAGGGCCCCGGTCTGCCGCTGGCCTTCGGGCGCCGGCTGGCGGGCCTGGAGGCGGCCGGGCTGGTGCTCGGCTTCAACTTCAAGGCCAACCAGCCCATCGACGCGGGCCGGTTCCGCCGCCGGTTCGGCGTCGAGCTGTTCCGGGACGAGCCGTTCGCCTCGGTGTTCGCCGAACTGCTGGAGCGCCGGCTCGTCGAGCCGGTGCCGGGGACGGCGGAGAGCGTGGTGCCGACGCTGGACGGCGAGGCCCTGCACGAGGAGATCATCAGCGTCTACTTCCACCAGCGCATCGGCAGCTTCGCCGACGCCGTGTGCCGGAGGTGATCCGGTGAGCGTCGATCAGGTCCAGGACCTCCAGCAGGTCCAGCGGCCGCATGGGGTGGACCGGGCCCACCGGGTCCACCGGCACCTGCGGTGGCGCAGGGACGGCGGCGGGACGGCGTACCGCACCAGGCGGTCGTTCCCCGCCACGCCGGCGAGCCGCACCGTGCTGCTCGCCGGTCCCGGAGCCGTCTCGGCCCTCGACGGCGAGGGCCGGGACGACCTGCTGCTCGGGCGGCTGACGGCCGGTCTGGTCGCTTCCGGCGCGCAGGTGCTGGAGTGCGACATGCCCGCCCGGGACCCCGGCACGCCCGCCGGGGAGCCGGACGTGCGCGCGCGGGCCGAACGGCTGCAACAGCTCCTGGACGGCCACCGCCACCTGCTGACCGGGCCGCTCGTCCTGATCGGGTTCTCGCTCGGCGGGCAGGCCCTGCTGCGGCTGCTGGAGTCGGGCGCGCCCGCGCGCGCGGACCGGCTGGTCCTGGTGGGCACCGTGGTCGACGACGACGTCTTCCTGACCTCCCGCATCCCCGCCATCGAACTCGTCTACGGCGGCCACGACCTGCTCGGCTTCGTCGACAGCTTCGACACCTCACTGCCGCCGGTCGTCTTCGAGCCCACCGTCTACGCCGACTGGTCCGCACGCCACCTCATCGGCTCCCCCACGCCGGCGGTCCGGGTCCATGTGCTCGAAGGGCTCGGCCACACCCTCCACCCGTGCGGTTCCGGCCCCGCCCGGGACCCGCTCGCGGAGCTCGGCTCGCTGGTGGTGCCCGCCTGGTGACGGGGCTCGGGGGCGGCCCTCGGGGACGGGCGCTCGGGGACGGGTGCTCGGGGACGGGCGCCCGGGGAGGATCCGTCGGCTCCATCAGCAGGTCAGCTCCAGCAGCTCGGCTCCATCAGCACCGTTCAGTACCTCCCGGTCACTCCGGTCCGCCGAAGGAAAGAGGACGACATGCCCGCCACCGAGACGCTCTCCAGCCGGCGTTTCGACAAGATCGCCGGTAACTTCGCCACCAGCGAGGTGCACCGGTCGAGCCCGACGATGGAGGCGCTCCACGAGACGCTCGGCTCGCAGACCGGCAGCGCGATCTGCGACGTCGCCTGCGGCGCAGGCCACCTGGCGCTGTCCTTCGCCGACGAGCACCCGGCCCGGCTCGTCGGCGTGGACCCCGCGCCGTCGATGCTGGAGTCCTTCCGCGCACTGGCGGCGGAGCGGTCGGTCACCGTCGAGACCGCGCAGGCCGCCGCCGAGGAACTGCCCTTCCCCGACGCCTCGTTCGACCTGGTGGTCTCCCGGCTCGCCCCGCACCACTTCCTGGACATCCGGAAGGCGGTCGCCGAGATGACCCGGCTGCTGCGCCCCGGCGGACGGCTGGCCGTGATCGACCTGGAGGGCAACGAGGACCCGGAGATCGACACGCTCAACCACGAGCTGGAGGTCCTGCACGACCCGACCCACATGCGCAGCTACACCCTCACCGAATGGATCGGATTCCTGCAGGGCGCCGGGCTGAACGTCCCGGTCGCCCGCGGTGAGCAGGCCGAGAGCCGGACCGGCGTGCCGGTCAAGCGGTGGTGCGAGATCGCCTCCTCGGGGGCCGAGGCCGAGCACGCGATCCGCCGCCGGCTGGCCGCGGCGCCCGAGGCGCACCGCGCCGCGCTCGGCATCCGTCAGGACGGCGACGAGTTCCTCATCCCGGTGCGCACCTGCATGCTGATCGGCGTCAAGCCGCTGGGCGGGGTGCGCTGAGATGCCGGTGATCAGGCTGCACTCTCCGGCGCCGAGTCCGGGCGCCGCGGTCCTGGAGCAACTTGCCAACTCCGTCACGGAGTTGCTCGGTCTGCCGGCCGGGCACTGCTGGGTGTGGTGGGAGCAGCTCGCGCCGGGGACGTATCACCGTCCGGAGTGGCGCGAGGGTGAGCGCGGTCCGGCCCCGGCCGGGTTCGTCGTCTGCAAGGAGAGCTACGGCACCGATCAGGTGAGCGCGCTGCTGCGGCTGCTGCGGACGCGCCTGGGCGAACTGCTGGACGTGCGGCCGGAGGAGATCTACCTGGCCGTGCAGCGCGTCGCCGCGGGCGAGTTGCTGGTGCGTGGCGAGGTCTGGGCGGCGGAGGCCACGGCGGCGGACGCCGCGACGGCGGTCCCCGCGGCAGCGGTCCCCGCGGCAGCGGTCCCCGCGGGGATCGACGAGCTGGTGCCCGTCGCCCATGTCCACAGTGAGCGGCGCGAACTCACCGACGACCACTGGGGAGACGTACCCGCGGTGATCCGGCTGGACGAGCGCCGGTTCACCCCCGAGGCGCTGCTCTCCCTCGACTCCTTCTCCCACCTCGAGGTCGTCTTCCACTTCCACCGGGTCCCGCCGGAGAAGGTGCAGACGTCCGCCCGGCACCCGCGCAACAACCCCGACTGGCCGCTCGCCGGGATCTTCGCCCAGCGCGGCAAGAACCGGCCCAACCGCATCGGTGTCTCGCGCTGCCGGCTGGTGAAGGTGGACGGGCTCGACGTGCACGTCGTGGGGCTCGACGCGGTGGACGGCACTCCGGTACTCGACATCAAGCCCTACCTGCGGCAGTTCGGGCCGCGCGAGGAGGTCGTACAGCCGGAGTGGGTGGACGACCTGATGCGTGACTACTACGCCCCGTCCGACTCCGGCTGACGCCGGGCGTTCGGCCGGTGCGTTCTCCTCGACCGACTGCTCTGACCGGGAGCCGACATGAACAGTGAGGCCGCACGGGAGCGGCTGCCGCGCACGGTGCTCGCCCTGCTCGCCGCCGTGTTCGTCGACGCCCTCGGCAGCGGGCTGTACATGTCGGTGTCCGTCGTCTTCCTCACCCGCTACCTCGACCTGGGCGACGGCCAGGTGGGCGTCGGGCTGTCCGTCGCGGGCGCGCTGTCGTTCGCGCTGCTGGTGCCCACCGGGATCCTGGCGGACCGGGCCGGCGCGCGCCGGATGCTGATCGCCGCGCACCTGGTGCGGGCGGCGCTGCTGACCGTGTACCCGTTCGCCTCCGGCTTCGTGCCGTTCCTGTGCGTGGTGTCCCTGCTCGCGGTGGCCGACCGGGCCGCCTCGCCGCTGGTGCAGGGGCTGTTCGGGGCGGCCGTGGACGGCGGGCAGCGGGTGCGGGCGATGGGCCGGGCGCGCTCGCTGCAGAACCTGGGCCTGGCGCTGGGCGGTCTGGTGGCGGGCGCGGCGCTCGTCTCCGACAGCGACCCGGTGTACCTCGCGGTGGTGTACGCCAACTCGGCGTCGTTCGTGATCGCCGCGGTGCTGGTCGGCCGGCTGCGCACCGGGGTGCCGGGCGGGGCCGGGGGCGGGGGCGGGGCGCCGGGCGGAGCACCGGGTGGGAGTCGGCCGCTGCCCTGGCGGCGGCGGCTCGGGGTGTTCCGGGACCGCCGCTTCGCCGCGCTGACCGTGCTCAACTCCGTGGTGAGCCTGCACGTGACCGTGCTGACGGCGGGCGTTCCGCTGTGGGTGCTCGCCCACGACCGCCTGCCCCACGCCGTGATCGCCTGGGCGGTGGTGCTCAACACCGTCGTCGTGGTGCTCTTCCAGGTGCGGGCGACCCGCGCCACGCAGACCGCCGAGGACGGCGGCCGCGCCCTCCGGCTGAGCGGTGTGCTGCTCGCCGTGAGCTGCTGCGGGCTGGCCGTCACCGGCTCGCTGCCGACGGCTGCCGCCGTCGCGCTGCTGCTCGTCGCGGTGGCCTTCCAGGCGTTCGCGGAGATGCACCAGCAGGCGGGGGCCTGGGCGATCTCCTACGAGCTCGCCCCCGAGGACCGGCGCCAGGTCTACCTCGCCTTCTTCAGCCTGGGCAACGCCGCCCGCAACACCTACGGGCCGCTGGTCGTCACCTTCCTCGTGGTGCGGCCCGGCGCCCCGGGCTGGCTGCTGCTCGGCGCCCTCGTGCTCGGCGCCGGTGCGTGGGCGGCCCGGTTCAGCGGTCCCGCCGCCGAATCCGGCGTCCGGCCCGTCCAGGCCGAACCGCTGACCGACGTCCAAGGAGGAACCCGTGGGCAACGCCCCTGAACAGTCCGTCATCATCGCCGGAGCCGGACCCACCGGACTCGCGCTGGCCTGTGAGCTGGCCGCCGCCGGAGTGTCCTGCACCGTGCTCGAACGCCGCCTGACCACGTCCGAGCAGTCCCGCGCCATGGGCCTGTACAGCAGGACCATGGAGGTGCTCGACCTGCGCGGGCACGCCGACGCGCTGTCGGCCGTCGGGCGGCCGGTGGGCCGCATGGTGCCCGCGCGCGGCGCGGTCGTCGACTTCACCGAACTCGACACGCGCTTCCCCGCGCTGCACGTCGTGCCGCAGAGCCGTACCGAGGAGGTGCTGCAGCAGCGGGCCCTCGACCTCGGGGTGATCATCCAGCGCGGGGCCGAGGTGTACGGCCTGGAGCAGGACGGCTCCGGCGTCTCGGTGCAGGTGCGGGGCGAGAGCGGGGAGTGGGAGGAGAGCGCCGACTACGTCGTCGGCTGCGACGGCGCGCACAGCGCCGTGCGCGAGCTGTCGGGCATCGCGTTCCGCGGCCGTTCCTACGACATCTCGCCGGTCCTCGCCGACGTACGGCTGCGCCGGCAGCCGCCGGACGACGTGCTGATGGTGTCCGGCGGCGGCGGAGTGGTGGTGACCGTGCCGTACGGCGACGGGCTGTACCGGATCGCGGTGGCGCGCCGGGACCGGCCGTGGACGCGGGAGCCGGTGACGGTGGAGGAACTGGCCGAGCTGATGACGCGGTCGCTGGGTTTCGACCCGGAGCCGTACGATCCCGTCTGGCTCGCCCGGTTCAAGATCCACCAGCGGATCGCGGACCAGTACCGGTCCGGGCGGGTGCTGCTCGCCGGGGACGCGGCGCACCTGCACTCGCCGCTGGGCGGGCAGGGGCTGAACCTGGGCATCCAGGACGCGGTGAACCTGGGCTGGAAGCTGGCCGCGGCGGTGCAGGGGTGGGCGCCGGCGGGGCTGCTCGACTCCTACGAGGCCGAGCGGCGGCCGCAGGCCGAGCGCATCCTGCGGGCCACCGACCGGGCGACCTGGATGGCCACCAGTCCGTCGGCGGCGGTGACCACGCTGCGCCGGGTGATGCTGGGGCGGCTCCTCGGGCAGCGGCGGATCCGCCGGTTCGCCGGGGAGGCGGTATCGGGGCTGCGGTCGGGGTACGGCGGGCGTGGCGGACTTGGGCGTGGCGGGCTCGGACGTGGCGGACTTGGGCGTGGCGGACTTGGGCGTGGCGGGCTCGGACGTGGTGTGCGGGTGCGTTCGGGGCAGCGGGTGCCGGATATGACGGTGCCGCGGCCGGAGGCGGCTCCGGTACGGCTGTACGAGCTGATGCGCGACGGCCGCTTTCTGCTGCTCGACCTCACCGCGGACGGGCGGGCCGCCTCGCTCGCCGAGGCCTGGGGGTCGCGGGTCTGTCCGGTCCGGGTCGCCGGGCCGGTGGCCGGACTAGGTGGCGTGGCCGCGCTGTTGGTCCGGCCCGACGGCTATGCGGCTTGGGTGGACGGCGAGTCGGACCCGGACGGCTGCGAGGAGCGGGTGCGGCGGGCGCTGCATCAGTGGTGCGGGGCGGAGGGGCCTGTCGTTCCTTCGGATTTCGGCGTTCTTCCGGCGGACGGCGCTGTGGGCGGGGACGTTCGGGAGGCGGAGCCTTCGGACGCCGAGGTCGCGGGGGCCGAGCAGGTGTGACGCGCTTCGCGTCCGCGGGGGTGCGGGGTGCCTGCGGCGGCTGTGGGGGTTCGGTGGGGGTGCGCAGTGCCTGCGGCGGCTGTGCGGGTTCGGTGGGGGTGCGCAGTGCCTGCGGCGGCATGCGCGGGTATCGGGGGGTGCGCGTTGCGCCTGCGGTGCGTGTACGTCGGGGCCGGGACGGGGGTGTCCGTCCTCGGAACGGCGCGGAATCGGGGGTTCGGGAGGTGCGGGGGTTGACGCGCCAACCGCTGCGGGCGGACACCCCCGTCCCGTCCCCTTCCCGCCGTCGGCGGGCGCGGGTCGCGCGACGGCCCGGACACCGCTACGCCAGGAGGCCCGACGACTTCCACAGGCGGCGGCCCACGCCGCGCAGGACGCCGATGTCGTCCAGGAAGTCCGTCAGGCGCTTCGCGCCGGTCTGCATGACCTCGCGGCGGTGGGCGCTGGCCTTCACCTGTGCCATGGCCTCGCGCTTGTCCAGGCCTACGTTCGTGTAGACGTCGGGGTTGATGAAGGCGACGGAGAAGACGCGGGCGAACTCGCCGGAGGTGACCCGGGTGAACTCCTGCGACCAGCGCGGGGCGGTCACCATCTGGCGGCGCAGCTCCTCGCGGGCGTAGCGGACGTGGCGGGCCTCCTCCACGACGTGGATGCGGGTGACGCCCCGGATGAGGGTCTGGACGCGCTCGTCCGGGAAGGTCAGGCGCTGCATCCAGTCCAGGACCTCCTCGCCGAGCAGGGTGGCGGTGAAGGAGCCGGGCGTGGTGGAGATCGTCTTGAACAGGCGGCCCAGGTGCTGGTGCGTCCGGCTCACCGGGTACCAGGGGGTGCCGCCGTGCGAGATCAGGCGGGCGAACATCTTCGAGTGCCGGCACTCGTCCTCGATCTCGGTGAGGGCGTAGCGGACGTGGGCGCTGGTGGCCGACTTGTCGTAGATGTGCCGGACCAGGAGCTGCATGAGGATCAGCTCGAACCAGATGCCGAGCGAGGCCAGGGACGCGGCCTCGTGCTGGGAGAGCAGGATGCGCTGCTCCTCGCCCATCCGCTTCCACATCGGCGTGTCGTACAGCGACACCAGCTCCGGCGGCCAGAACCACTTGCCCTCCTCGAAGGGCGCGTCCCAGTCCAGCTCCCTGTCCGGGTCGAAGGAGTGCTTGGCGGAAGAGGCGAGCAGCCGCTCGGCCACCTGCTCCCGGTCCTTGAGCAGTCCGAGCGCGTCGCGCAGTCCTTCGAGCGCGTCGGCTTCCGTCAGGGTCGTCATCGTTCCCTCGCTTCGTTACCGGCGGTCACATCGCCTCTTATGAGACTGCCTGTCAGCAAGCTCGTCAATCCCCTGCGCGCGACTTGTTGACCCCGCGTCTACCGCGTGTGAGCCTGCGAGACATGCCGACATACGAGCTGTACGCCAAGGACCCCGGAGACCCCCTCTGGCAGGTGCCGGCGAGCGGCGCGGCCCGATTCAGCTGGGAGTACGACGACGGCCGTGACCGCCTGCTCGCCCTGTACCAGAAGGGCAAGGACAAGCAGTGGGACGGACAGCGGCGGATCGACTGGGACCTGGAGGTCGACCCGTACGATCCGCTGGGCACGCCGGACGAGGCGATGACCCTGTACGGCACCAGATACTGGGCGAAGTTCACCGAGCGGGAGAAGGGCGAGCTGCGCAAGCACTACGCGTCCTGGCAGTTCAGCCAGTTCCTGCACGGTGAGCAGGGCGCGATGGTGTGCGCGGCGCGGATCGTGGAGTCCGTGCCCGATCTGGACGCCAAGTTCTACTCGGCGACCCAGACCATGGACGAGGCCCGGCACGCCGAGGTCTACGGCCGCTTCCTGCACGAGAAGATCGGGATGCTCTACCCGATCAACGACAATCTGCGGTCGCTGCTCGAGGACACCCTGCGGGACTCGCGCTGGGACATGCCCTACCTGGGCATGCAGGTGCTGATCGAGGGGCTGGCGCTGGCCGCCTTCGGCATGATCAGGGACACCACCGACAAGCCGCTGCCCAAGCAGATCCTCGCCTACGTCATGCAGGACGAGGCCCGGCACGTCGCCTTCGGCCGCATGGCGCTGCGGGACTACTACCGGCAGCTGAGCGACGCCGAACTCCGGGAACGGGAGGAGTTCGTCATCGAGGGCTGCTACCTGATGCGGGACCGGCTGCGGGGCGTGGAGGTCCTGGAGAACTTCGGCATTCCGCGGGCTGAGGCGGAGGAGTTCAGCGAGCGGTCCGAGTTCCTCGCGCTGTTCCGGCAGCTGCTGTTCTCCCGGATCGTGCCGTGCGTGAAGGACATCGGGCTGTGGGGGAAGCGGCTGCAGCAGGCGTATGTCGACATGGGCGTGTTCGAGATGGGCGACTCCAACCTGGATCTGCTGATGGCCCAGGACGAGGAGATCGCGGAGCGGCTGGACGCCGAGCGGTTCGCGGCGGAGGAACGGGAACGCGTGGCGGAGGTGGAGGAGGCGATCGAGGCCGGAGCCGAGGGCTGACGGCGGCCGTGGGAGGCTGACCGGATGACGCCGACGAACCGTGCCGCCGCCCGCCGCAGCCTCGAAGGACTGTCCCTCGGTGATGCGTTCGGCGAGCGCTGGTTCCCCCTCTTCCGCGACCCGCGCCAGGCCTACGAGGAGGTCCGCGCCCGGCGCACACCGCCGGAGCCCCGGTGGCACTGGACGGACGACACGGCGATGGCGCTGGGCGTCCTGCGGGTCCTCGACGAGCACGGCGAGATCCGGCAGCGGGACCTCGCCCTGGCCTTCGCGCTCGGCTACGACGCCGATCCGGCCCGCGGCTACGGCCACGGCATGCACGACCTGCTGCCCCGGCTGCTCGCGGAGCCGGACCGCTGGCCGGAACTGGCGCGCGGGCTGTTCGGCGGGGAGGGCAGCCTGGGCAACGGCGCCGCGATGCGGGTGGCGCCCCTCGGCGCCTGGTTCCACGACAGCCTCCCGCGCGTCGTCGAGCAGGCGGTGCTGTCCGCCGAGGTCACCCACGCCCACCCGGAGGGCGTCGCCGGGGCGGTCGCCGTGGCCGTGGCGGCGGCGCTGTCGGCACGGCACGAACTGACCGTGGCGGCCGTCGCCGCGCTCACCCCGGACAGCGCGGTGCGGGACGGGCTCCTGCGTGCCGCCCGGCTGCCGTTCGCCACCGAGCCCTGGAAGGCCTCCGACCTCCTCGGCAACGGGCAGCGCGTCCGCGCCGACGACACCGTGCCGTTCGCCCTCTGGTCCGCCGCCCGCCACCCGGACGACCTGACCGCCGCCCTGTGGACCACCGCCGAGGGCTTCGGCGACGTCGACACCACCTGCGCCATCACCGGAGGCGTCGTCGCCGCCCGGACCGGCGCCGACGGCGTTCCCCCGGAGTGGCTGCACCGCCGGGAGGCGCTGCCCGGCGGTGCCTGAGCGCTCCGCTGGAAGGGCGCGCCGTGCCGTCGGCCGCTGCCGAGCTGTCTAGAGCTGGTCCGGGCGGGAGTGCAGCACCGCTTCCGTCACCGCGCGGGCGATCGGCGCCGCCATCCCGCCCCCGGTGATCTCCCGGCGCTGCGCCGACGCGTCCTCCACGACCACCGCGACCGCCACCCGCGCCTCCAGGTCCCCTTCACCACGCGCCCAGGAGACGAACCAGGCGTACGGCGTGCCGGCGTTGCCGAGGCCGTGCTGGGCGGTGCCGGTCTTGCCGCCGACGACCGCGCCGGGGACGAACGCGTTCCGGCCCGTGCCCGCGGCCACGACGTCCTCCATCAGCTCTCTCAGCCGGGCGGCCGTCGCCGGCCGCATCGCCCGGCGGGCGGGCGGCGGGGCCGTCTGGGACACCAGGTCGCCGTCGTGCGTCGTCGTCCGCCGCACCAGGTACGGCGGCCGCACCAGCCCCCCGTTCGCGACGGCCGCCGCGACCATCGCCATCTGCAGCGGCGTGGCCCGCGTGTTGTACTGCCCGATCGACGACAGCGCCAGCTGCGCCCGGTCCACCGAGGTGTCGAAGGTGCTCGGCGAGACGGAGAAGGGGATGCGCAGCGCCGGGTCGTTGAAGCCGAAGGCCGATGCCGTCCGGGCCATGGCGGCCCGGCCGACGGCCAAGCCCAGCTTGGCGAACACCGTGTTGCAGGACCGTACGAACGCCTTCCGCAGTGAGGCGTCCGCGCAGCCGCCGGACTCGTTCGTCAGCGCGGTCGAGGTGCCCGGCAGGGTGTACGGGTCCGGCGAGCGGGTCGGCGCGTCGATGTCCGCGACCACGCCCGCGTCCAGCGCGGCCGCGGCGGTGACCACCTTGAACGTCGAACCCGGCGGGTACGTCTGGCGGACTGCCCGGTTAAGCATCGGCTTGTCCGGATCGGCGTTCAGCCGCGCCCACGCCCGCGTCGTCGACGCCGCGTTCCCGGACAGCACCGCGGGGTCGTACGACGGGGACGACACCAGCGCCAGCACCCGGCCCGTCGCCGGTTCGATCGCCGCCACCGCGCCCTTGCGCCCGGCGAGCCCCTCGTACGCCGCCTGCTGCGCGGCCGGGTCCAGGGTGGTGACGACGTGCCCGCCCGGGCCGCGGGCGCGGGTGAGGTCGCTCCACAGCGGCAGCGGCGCGAGCAGCGGATCGGTGCCGGACAGGACGCCGTCCTCGGTGTGCTCCAGCAGCGTCGTGCCGTACCTCTGCGAGGCGAAGCCGGTGACGGGCGCGTACAACGGGCCGTTGGTGTACGTGCGTTCGTAGCGGAGCTGCTCGCCGGAGTCGCGGGAGCCGGTGACCGCCTCGCCGCCGACCAGGATGTCGCCGCGCGGCTGGCCGTAACGGGCGATCGTCGGGCGGCGGTCGGCCGGGTTGCCGTCGTAGGAGGGGGCCTGGACGACCTGGACGCGGGCGGCGTTGACCAGCAGCGCCACGAGCAGCAGGGCGCAGAAGAGGGCGGCGTGGCGGATGTGGCGCGTCACGGCGCCGCCTGCGGGGTGCGGGGGCGCCGGGCCGAGTCGCTCAGCCGGATCAGCAGCGCCGTCATCGCCCAGTTGGTGACGACCGAGGAGCCGCCCTGCGCGAGGAACGGCATCGCCATGCCGGTCAGCGGGATCAGGCCCGTCACCCCGCCCGCGATCACGAACACCTGAAGGGCGATGATCGAGGAGAGGCCCACCGCGAGGAGCCGGCCGAAGGCGTCCCGGGTGGCGAGGGCGGCCCGGTAGCCGCGCTCCACGAGCAGGCCGTACAGGATGAAGATCGCGGACAGGCCCGCCAGGCCCAGCTCCTCGCCCGCGGTCGCCAGGATGAAGTCCGACTTGACGGCGAAGCCGATCAGGACGGAGTGGCCGAGCCCCAGCCCGGTGCCGAGGACGCCGCCCGCGGCGAAGGCGAACAGCGACTGCGCGAGCTGGCCGGGGCCCCGGCCGGCCTCGATGGAGGCGAACGGGTGCAGCCAGTCCTCGACCCTGTCGTGCACGTGCGGCTCCAGCGCCCCGACGGCCACGGCGCCCAGGGCGGCCAGCAGCAGGCCGACCGCGATCCAGCCGGTGCGGCCGGTGGCCACGTACAGCAGGACCACGAACAGGGCGAAGAACAGCAGCGACGTGCCCAGGTCGTGCTCCAGCACCAGCACGCCGACGCTCACCAGCCAGACGGTGAGGATCGGGCCGAGGGCCCGGCCGGTGGGCAGCCGCAGCCGCCAGACGCGGCGGCCCGCGAACCCCGGCCCGCCCTGGTCCGAGGCCAGGTACGCGGCGAAGAACACCGCCAGCAGCACCTTCGCGAACTCGCCCGGCTGGATGGAGAACCCGGCGATCCGGATCCAGATCCGGGCGCCGTTGACCGGCGGGAAGAGGATCGGCAGCGTGAGCAGCAGCAGCGCGGCGACCACGCAGCCGCGGGCGTGGCGCTGCAGGAGGCGGTGGTCGCGCAGCAGCAGAACGGTCACGGTGAACAGGGCCACGCCCAGCGCGGACCACACCAGCTGGGCGGGGGCCGCCGGGCCGCCCGGGGTCTCCAGGTCGAGCCGGTAGATCAGGACCAGCCCGAGGCCGTTGAGCAGCACGCCGATCGGCAGCGGCAGCGGGTCGGCGTACGGGGCGCGCAGCCGCACCGCGAGATGCGCCAGCAGCGCGAGCACGCCGAGCCCGGCGCCGTAACCGGCGGCGCCGGGCGGGACGGCGCCGTGCCGGGCGAGCCCGACACCGCAGTAGCCGCACACGGACAGCAGTACGGCGACGACGATGAGGGCGAGCTCGATGCCACGGCGCCGGGGGAGGTGCACCGCGGGGGCGGGGTCGTCCGTCCGCTCCACGGTCGTTCCGGCGTTGATCATGCCCGGAACCTACCCAAATAGTGCGTCTTGTGATCTCCGGGGCTCAGCACCAGCGTGGTGACGCCCCGATCACTTCGATGAAGCGCGCCGCCCCCCAGGCCCAGGTCCCGTCCGGGAGGAGGTACCAGAGCCGGTCGCCCTGGACGCTCTCGCCCGTGGTCTTGCAGAAGATCGACACGTGTTCGCCCCGGTGGGCCACGCGGATGACCTGGCTGCCACGGTTCGGCGCGCTGCGCAGCAGCAGCGTGCTCGCGGTCACCACGCCCCGGGCGAACCGGTCGTGCCGGCCGCCGTCGTGCTGACCGTCGTACTGGCCGCTGCTCTGGCCCTCGTACCGGCCGCTGCTCTGGTCGTCCCACTGACCTTCGTACTGGCCGCTGCTCTGGCCGTCGTCCTGGTCCCAGTCGTCGGCGAGGGCGGGGGTGGCGACGGCCGACGTGACGAGGGCACCGGCGGCAGCGGCTATGGCCAGACGCGTGAGGGCGGAACGCAGGGACATGGCGATACCTCCGTGAATGTGGATGGAAGCTGACTGATCGCCACATTAGGAGGGGAATGATCGCGTCGCCCGTCACGCTGGGCCATAGGGGCGCGTCACTCGGTGAGCTCCTCCAGCAGCCGCGCCGTCGCCAGCCCGGCGCGCAGGTACTCGACGAAGAGGTCGTTGTGCAACGCCCAGGGGGAACGGCGGTCCCGGATCAGCCGGATCGCCTCGTCCGCGGAAGCCCCGCGCCGCACCAGGGCGTGCGCGACGACCAGCCCCGAGCGGTTGTACCCGTGGTAACAGCGGACGAGGATCTTCCGGCCCTCCTCCAGTGCGTCGCCCGCCGCCTGCGCCAGGCGCATCACGCCCGCGAGCTGCGTGCCGTCCAGCGGGCCGTCCGGAATCGGCCACACATGGTGCTCCACGCCCGGATCGGGCCCGTGCCCCGGCAGCCTCAGCAGGGTCTGCACCAGGTCGAACTCGTCCCGCACGACGGCGAACTCCACCTGCCCGGAATGCCCCCGGAACTCGTGCCCGCCCATCCACAGGCCGGGCACGATCTCGTTCCACGGAGCGTCCGGAGCCGGTACGTCGGGTTGCTTCCTGCGGCTGCGCAACAACGCCTCCCCAACATGCCCGTACGTAACATGCCTCCAGCGCCTCTCCAAGGTAACCGGGTTCTTGCCCCTGGAGCACCCCGCCTGTTCCCATGGTCGAAGGGGTGATGAGCATGAGCGGACTGCGCGTCATACCGACCTGGCGACACGGTCAGGAACGGCTCTACGTCTGCCTCGAGGACGGCCGGAACATCGCCTGGTACGACCGGGAGGCGGGCCGGGTCAACCTGCTCAGCGACGACCGGAGACAGGACGTGCTGGAGGTCCTGGGCCCCTTCCTCACCGGTTCGGTGACGGTCGGCCCGCCCCCGGTGCCGACCCCGGCCGAGCTGGCCCGGCTGTCGCTCCATCCGGACGACGACCTGGCGCCCAACCGCCCCGGCGAGGCGCTCCAGATCGACCTGGACCGTGATCCCGGCCCGCCGCACCGCTTCCGCCCCGACCCCCGCCGCAAGGCCCTCGCGGCCGAGCAGGCGGTGGGCGAGGCCCTGGACCGGCTGGACGGCGCGGGCTGGCACGCGCTGCACTCGATCCCGCTGCCGGGCGGTGACCGCATCCACCACCTCGCGATCGGCCCCGGCGGCCTGTTCGCCGTGCACGCGCTGCCCGCCCACAAGCAGCGGGTGACGGTCGCCGACCCGATGGTGGCCCTGGGCCGCCGCGAGCCCCGGCCGCTGCTGCGCCGGGTGCGCGCCGACGCGGGCCGCGCCTCCTACGCCCTGACCGCCGAGGTCCGCCCCGTCCTGGCCCTGGCCGGCCCCGCCGAGGTCTCGGTCCCCGTCCCGCCCCGCGGGGTCCGCGTCGTCACGGACGCGGACATCGAGGATCTGGCCAGCCTGGGCGGCATCCTCAAGCCGGCCGACGTGGAGGCCCTGCACGCGATGGCCCGCGACCGGCACACATGGACGCGGGTGTGACCGGGCGCTGATCCTGTGGGCGGGCGCCGATCCGGTGGGCGGGCGCTGATCCGGTGGGCGGGCGTCGATCCTGTGGGCGGGCGCTGATCCGGTGGGCGGGCGCCGGGCTCCCGGGTGCCGGGGTCCACTGGTGTCTCCGCCGTCCGGGCCTCAGGGCAGGCTGCCCGCGCGCTGCGGTTCCAGGAGCGGGGCGAGCAGGTCGCCGTAGTCCTGTACGCGGGGCGCGATGTCCGGCGCCCGGAAGGTCAACTGCGCGGGCGCGCCGCAGTCCTCGACCTCGCGCCAGGTCACGGGCGCCGACACGGTCGGCTCGGGGCGGGCCCGCAGCGTGTAGGCGGCCGCGGTGGTCTTGCGGGCGGCGTTCTGGCTCCAGTCGACGAACACCTTGCCCGGCCGCAGACTCCGCGTCATCCGGTGCACCACGAGCCGGGGCATGGCCCGCTCGGCCTCGACGGCGAGCCGTCTGGCGTAGTCGCTCACCTGCTCCGAAGGGGCAGGCGCGACCGCCGCGAGCAGGTGCAGCCCCTTCGACCCGGAGGTCTTGGCGAGGGCCTCGATCCCGTCCGCCGCCAGCCGCTCCCGCAGCCACAGCGCGACCTCGCAGCACTGGACGATGTCGGCGGGCGCCCCGGGATCGAGGTCGAAGACGATCCGGTCGGCCACCCCCGGCGTGCCGACGAGCCACTGGTGGGTGTGGAACTCGGTGACGAGGTTCGCGGCCCACATCAGGCTCGCCAGATCCTGCACCAGCACCATCCGCACCGGCCCCTCCGACCGCGGCACCTCGGCCGTCGTGACCCAGCCGGGGGTACCCGGCGGCACGTTCTTGGCGAAGAAGACCTGCCCGTCCGGCCCGTCGGGATACCTGAGGAAGGAGACGGGCCGATCACGCAGATGGGGGAGCAGGACGTCGGCGGTGGTGGCGTAGTAGTGCAGCATCTCGCCCTTGGTGAAGCCGGTCGCGGGATACAGCACCTTCTCCAGGTTGCTGAGCGCGACCCGTCTCCCCTCCACCTCGGTGATAGGCGTCATACGATGAGAATCTCATGCGAATGGTGACCAATGGTGCATAACGACCGAAAGGATGCTGCACGTGAGATCCATCTGGAACGGCGCCATCTCCTTCGGTTTGGTCAGCATCCCGATCAAGCTGGTGAACGCCACCGAGAACCACTCGATCTCCTTCCGCCAGATCCACACGGAGGACGGCGGCCGCATCCGCTACCGCAAGGTCTGCGAGCTGGAGGACCGCGAGGTCACCCAGTCGGAGATCGGCAAGGCCTACGAGGACGCGGACGGCTCGGTCGTCCCGATCACCGACGAGGACCTGGCCCACCTGCCGATCCCCACGGCGAAGACGATCGAGATCGTGGCCTTCGTCCCCGGGGACCGCATCGACCCGCTCCAGATGGACGCGGCGTACTACCTGGCGGCGGGCGGCGCCCAGGCCGCGAAGCCGTACACCCTGCTGCGTGAGGCGCTCAAGCGCAGCAACAAGGTCGCCGTCGCCAAGTTCGCCCTCCGCGGCAAGGAGCGCCTGGGCATGCTCCGGGTGGTGGGCGACGCGATCGCCATGCACGGCCTGCTGTGGCCGGACGAGGTCCGCGCCCCCGAGGGCGTCGCCCCCGACACGAAGGTCACGGTGAACGACAAGGAACTCGACCTCGCGGACGCCCTGATGGACACCCTCGGCGAGATCGACCTCGGGGACCTGCACGACGAGTACCGCGAGGCGGTGGAGGAGGTCGTCGCCGCGAAGGCCGCCGGCGAGGCTCCGCCGGAGGCCCCGCAGCCGGCCGCGGGCGGCAAGGTCCTGGACCTGATGGCGGCGCTGGAGAAGAGCGTCAAGGCGGCGAAGGAGTCGAGGGGCGAGCCGGCGGAGAAGGCCGGCGCGGAGGCCGGGGAGGAGGCGGAGGTCACGCGTCTGTCCCGCCGCGAGTCGGCGCGCGCGACCCCGAAGGAGACCGGCGGCAAGAAGTCGACGTCCGCGGCGAAGAAGACGGCGGCGGCCAAGGAGACCCCGGCGAAGTCGGCGCGGGGTGCGAAGAAGACGGCGGCGACCAGGACCACCGCCAAGAAGACGGCCGCCAGGTCCACGTCGGCCAAGGGCGGCGCCAAGAAGACGGCGGCGAAGAAGGCCGCGCCCCGCAAACGGTCGGCCTGACCGGCGCAAACGGTCGGCCTGAACGGCGCAAACGGTCGGCCTGACCGGCGCAAGCGGGCCGGACTCCCGCGGTGGTCAGGCCGTCCCGTCGGCGGGCCGGTGACGATCGTCCGCCCGGCCCTGCCCGTCCCGCTCCCGGCGCCGGCGGCGGACCCGCCAGACGACGAGCGCCACGACCACGGCCACCGCCGCCAGCAGGGCGAAGGTGCCTCCGACCAGGCGCTCCGCCCGCTCGTAGGCGGCGCCCGCGCCGTAGCCGAGGAGGGCGTTGCCGACGCTCCAGACCAGCCCGCCGAGGGCGTTGTAGAGCAGGAAACGGCGGTACGGCAGGCCGGCGACACCGGCCGCGGCCGGCACCAGGGACCGCAGGAGGGCGACGAACCGGCCGATGAACACGGCGGCCGGACCGCGCCGCCGCACCAGCTCCCGCGCGTGATCCACGTGCCGGGCGCGCCGCCGCAGCGGCTTGCTGTGCAGCACGGGCGGCCCGAGGCGCCGCCCGACCTCGTACCCCACGCTGTCCCCGGCGACCGCCGCGAGCACCACCACGGCCATCAGCAGACGCAGGTCGACGACGCCCCGTCCGGCCAGCACACCGCCGACGATCACGGCGGTCTCGCCCGGCAGCACGAACCCGAAGAACAGGGCGTCCTCGGCGAACGCCAGCGCCGAGACCACGGCATAGACCAAGGGCCCCGGCAGCCCGGTGAGCCACTCGACGACGGAATGCATCTCCGCCCCTTCCCGGCGGCGGCCCCGAGCGGCCCCCGCCGACGAGGGAACGAGTACCCCGTACGCCCATACCTCCGCGCGCCCGCGCCCGCAACCGCAACCACGGCGGCTGCCGTCGCCGGCGCCGTCGGTCAGCGCACGACCGGGTCCTCGTCCTGCTCCTCCAGCAGGCGGCGGTGGAGTTCCTGCGTCATGACGTGGATCGCGCGGGTCAGCTCGGTGTTGGTCTTCAGCTCCAGTTCCTGCTCGACGAAGTCGTGGTCGGCCTTCATCTGCTGGAACGCGGCCTGCCGGTTCTGCCCGATCATGACGAACGTGGACAGGAAGATGGCCTCCAGCGACACCACCAGGGTCAGCGAGGGCCAGGGGCTCCCTTCGAGGAACAGCATCCACACGGCGAACCCGACCGCGTGCACGTAGACGAACGGCATCGAACCGGCGAACCGGGTGATGGCGTCGGCGATGCGCAGTTGCACGTCCTCCGCCCGCTTCAGGCGGTGCGCCACCACCGCCGGGTGATGCCGGTCCGCGCCGCGCGGCTCGCCCATGTCAGCACCTTTCAGCACAGCGGGGCGGACGCCCCGGCAGCCCCTGCGGTCCGGCACACGCGAGCGGCGCCGGCTGGGAAGCTCCGGCGCCGCCTCGCGTGGACCTGGGCAGGGAGGGTCACATCTCGAAGACGATACGCGCCTTGACGCGGCCGTCCAGGACGTCGGCCATGGACTCGTTGACCGACTCCAGGGGCCGGGTTTCGTAGATGACCTTCGTCCGCCCGGCGGCGTGCAGCTGGAACACCTCGTCGAGGTCCTGGCGGGTGCCGACGATCGAACCGATGACGGAGGTGCCGTTGAGCACGGTGTCGAAGATCGGGACCTGGATGGTGCCGCCGGCGGGCAGGGCGACCATGACCAGCTTGCCGCCGCGCCGCAGTCCGCCGTAGACGGCGGCGAACGCGGCCTCGTTCACGGCGAGCGCGACGGCGGCGTGCGCACCGCCGTGCTGCTTCAGCACCTCGGCGGGGTCCTCCTTGCGGGCGTCGATCAGGATGTCGGCGCCGAGTTCCCGGGCGAGTTCGAGCTTGTCGTCGGTGACGTCGATCGCGGCGACCGTCGCTCCGGCGATCTTGGCGTACTGCACGGCCAGGTGACCGAGTCCGCCGACGCCGGAGATCGCCACCAGTTGGGTCGGCCGCACGCCCGCGACCTTCAGCGCCTTGTACGTCGTCACGCCGGCGCAGGTCAGCGGGGCGGCGTCACGCGGGTCGATGCCGTCGGGGACGCGGGCGGCGAAGTCGGCGGGGGCCAGCATCTTCTCGGCGTACCCGCCGTCGCAGCCGTAGCCGGTGTTGATCTGCTGCTCGCACAGCGTCTCCCAGCCGGACAGGCAGTGCTCGCACCGCCCGCAGGCCCAGCCGAGCCACGGCACGGCCACCCGCTGCCCGACGTCCAGGTGCGTCACGCCCTCACCGAGCGCCTCCACGATGCCGACGCCCTCGTGACCGGGGACGAACGGCGGGTTCGGCTTGATCGGCCAGTCGCCGTGCGCGGCGTGGATGTCGGTGTGGCACAGCCCGGACGCCTCGAGCCGGATACGGACCTGACCGGGACCGGGCTGCGGGTCCGGCCGCTCCTCGATCACCAACGGCTCGCCGAAAGACCGGACCACTGCTGCCTTCATCACAGGCTCCTCAAGGCTGTTCGCTTCTGCTCGCTTCGGTGCCCATCCAGCCTCCGATGCCACGACACGGCACGGGAGGTGCTGCATGTCCTCCCGCGGTGGGCCGCTCGGCCCCATGGGTCCCTGAGGTTGCTCCGCTGAGGTTGTCCCGCTCCAGCCGGCGGGCGACGACGGCGGCCACCTGGCCGGACAGCCCCGAGGGGCCCGGACGATCCCGAGGGGCCCGGACAGCCCCGAGGGGCCCGGACAGCCCCGAGGGGCCCGGACGGTCCCGAGGGGCCGCTGCGAGCCCTGGCGGCCTCGGCGATGCCGCGCGGCATGGTGATCGGGCAAGGGCGGGATCAGCGTTCGGTGGTGCGTACGACGAGTACGGGGCAGGCGGCGTGCTGTACGCAGTGCTGACTGACCGAGCCGAGGAGCATCCCGGCGAAGGCGCCGTGACCATGGCTGCCGACCACCAGCAGGCCGGCGTGTTCGGCCGCCTCGGTCAGCACGGCGGCCGGGTGGCCCTCCACGACCTGCGGGGTGACCGGTACGCCCGGGTGCTCTCCCAGCACCTCCTCCACGGTCAGGCGCAGGCTGTCGCGGGCCTGCTCCTCGAAGTCGGCCTCCCCGTAACCCGCCGGCATGCCGAGGGCGGGCGGCAGCCGCCACGCTTGAACGGGGCGCAGTTCCGCACCGGTGAGCTCCGCCTGGCGGGCCGCCCACCGCAGCGCGGCTCTGCTCGACTCCGATCCGTCCACGCCCACCACGATCGGCTGCTGGGAGAAATCGCCGCCCACTGCCTGACCTCCCTGGTCTCTTCTGCCTCCAGCGGACACCTGTGCGCACGCGCACGCCAAGGGACCTTCGGCCCTGTCCTGGCCGATGGGTTCCGTTCATGACGGCACCAGAATATTTCGGTTACCGATGTAATCTGGCGTTCATGGCCGCCCGTACGACTCCTCGTACGTCCAAGATGGGGGTTCGTCCGGCGGCAGCACCGGGCCGCCTCGCCGCTGCTGGACCTGGCGCTGGTTCGGGTGCGGGCGGTGGCATTCGGGCTGGTCGGCGCCCTGAGCGGCTACCTGGTGCTGTTCGGGCCGCTGGTGCTGGTGCCGGTCGTGCTGTCCGCGGGTGGCTGCTCCGAACTGACCGCGGGTGCGGTGCTGACGGCGCTGCCCGCCGGGTTCGCGTCGGCCGCGACCGGCTGCTGCCCGGCTCCCTGACGGACCGGAGCCGGTGCCTGCTCGGCGCCGTCATGTTCACCGCCGCCGCGGCCGCGCTGCTGGTCGTCCCGTTGACGGTTGCCGGGCTGGTGCCGGTGCTGGCGCTGGCCGGGCTGGGACTGGGCACCTTCACCCCGGCCGACAACACCATGATCATGGGCGCGATCCCGGCCCGCTCGTCCGGCACCGGTGGCGGCCTGGTCAATATGACCCGAGGTCTGGGCACCGCCCTGGGCGTCGCGCTGGTCACCCTCGCCCTGCACCTGGGCTCCGGCGGCGGGACCGAAGCCGGAGCCCAGTGGTCCGCGCTGATCCTCACGGGAGTCTCGGCCGTCGCGCTCACCTCGGCCTGGCTGGGCCCGGGCAGGCGGCGACCGGGGCGCGAGACGCCCGCTGAACCGGATCGCGGAAGGAGCGGCACAGTGCTCCGGAACAAGTCCGAGCGGGTGCGGGACGCCTGGACGACAGGCCTGGCCGTCCTGGTCACGGCTGGAACGGGTGACCGGCGCGGTGCTGTCGCGGGCCGACCGGCCGGCCGCGCCGGCCGGGGTGGGGCGGTGGGGGCGGTGCCGGCATCCCGTCAGGGCCGGCTGGCCGTCAGGGCGTACCGGCGCGGCTACGGGCAGGCCGGACCGCTGTCAGCGGTCCTGAACGGCACTCCCGGCAAGGCGGTCGCTGACCGGATTGCCCTGTTCGGCGGAGGTCCGCTGGCCGTCGGCGGCACTCACGGTCACGCTCGACACGGGGGACGCGGCGCGCCGAAGCCGGCCACCTGCCGCCCCTCGCCCACGAGCCGGAAACAGACACCGAGGAGGGCACACCCATGGACATGCCCGTCGTGAACGAGTGCGCAGTCGAGGACTGCGCCTACAACCGGGAGCACGCCTGCCACGCCATGGCCATCACCGTGGGAGACCCCGGGCACGCACGCTGCGACACCTTCTTCGCCTCCCCGTCCAAGGGCGGAGACCCGTCCGCCACCGGCCGGGTCGGGGCCTGCAAGATGTCCGGCTGCCGGCACAACGCCGACCTCGAATGCCGCGCCCCCGGCATCACCGTGGGATACGTGCAGACCGAGGCCGACTGCCTGACCTACGCACCCGCCTGAGTACGAGATGCGCTGCCGCCGGGCACCACCGGGCCTCGCGCACACCGGGACCTTGCCGTGAGCCGGGGTGACGAGCCACCCGACACCACGTCGGACACCGAAGCCTCCGTGGCCGGGCCCGCCCAGCAGGGAACGCCCCGGCGGGAACCGGCCCATCGGGCACACATGCGGGCCCGGCTACCCTTGCAGCATGTCTGCGCAGCCCCGCTCCGAGGCCGCTCCGCCCCGGCCCGCCGACGCGGCGTCGGACGCGCGTCTGCTCACCGAGGCCGTCACCCGGCTGCGCCGCGCGCTGCGCGCCTCGATCGGCACCGACTACCCGTGGGAGACCCTGCCCATGGCACAGGTCGAGCTGCTGCAGGCACTCGGCGAGCACTCTCCGGCCCGGATCAGCGACCTCGCCGACCGCCAGCGCCTGGCCCCCAGCACCGTCAGCGGCCTCATCGGCCAGATGATCAACGCCGGTCTCGTGTCCCGTGACGTCGACCCGGCCGACCGTCGCGCGTCCGTCGTCACCCTCACCGACTCCGGCCGTGACCAGCTCGCCGCGTGGACCCGCGCCCACGAACGCCGGCTGGACGCCGCCCTGTCCGCCCTCGACGAGGCCGACCGCGCGGCGGTGGCGGCCGCACTGCCTGGGCTCTTCCGCCTGTCCGAACACCTCGACGCGGGCTGACGCTTCGTCGGCCGACGTGGATCCCTCGCACCTGCGGTAGGCAGCGACGGCACCGCCGGATCAGGCGGCTGCCAAGGGGCCCCGGGGACGGCGACGAGGGTTCATGCCCATCGTGGACGCCGTCGACACGGTCGATCCAGAGTTTTTGACAATGAGGCTTTTCCAACCTTAGCTTGACGTGGCCAGGTGAAGGGCGAGTACGGCCTTGACCAGGTCGGTGATGCGGGTGGTGCTGCAGCGGAGCTTGCGCAGCAGGCGCCAGGAC